>NZ_JBFRKT010000002.1:60309-171954 GCF_041469545.1 Vibrio sp. 10N.286.49.C3 | reverse complement strand
TCAGGTGACGCTAAGAAAGATGCAGTCGCTGCCGCTATTGCTCGTGCTAAAGCAAAGAAAGCTCAACAAGCGGAATCAGCTACTCAAACCGAAAGTGAAGCTCCAGCTGAAAGTACTGGCGACGCTAAGAAAGATGCTGTTGCTGCAGCTATTGCTCGTGCTAAAGCCAAAAAAGCACAACAAGCTGAATCAGCTACTCAAACCGAAAGTGAAGCTCCGGCTGAAAGCTCTGGCGACGCTAAGAAAGATGCTGTTGCTGCAGCTATCGCTCGTGCTAAAGCCAAGAAAGCTCAACAAGCAGAATCAGCTGCTCAAACCGAAAGTGAAACTCCGGCTGAAAGCTCTGGCGGCCCTAAGAAAGCCGCTGTTGCTGCAGCCATCGCTCGCGCTAAAGCCAAGAAAGCTCAACAAGCTAAGCAAGCCGAGACTGAAGAAACCGCTTCTGAACCTTTAGTTGAAATAAAGGCTGAAACTCGACAAGAGCCCGTCGATCCCAAAAAAGCTGCCGTTGCCGCTGCAATAGCTCGCGCTAAAGCGAAGAAAGCTCAGCAGGTCGAAGCAGAAGCAACCGCTCCTGAACCTGTAGTTGAAATTGAAGTGGAAGCTGAGATTCAATCAGAACCAGTCGATCCTAAAAAAGCAGCGGTTGCTGCAGCGATTGCTCGTGCTAAAGCAAGAAAGGCGCAGCAAGAGCAAGACAAAAAGAATAATGAGGAGAAAGAGTAGTGGCCTTCTTTATCGCCAGCTCACCGCACGCACACAATCGTAGAAGCACCCCTGATCTCATGAAATGGGTCGCTATTTGTGCATTGCCAGGTCTACTAGCTCAAACCTACTTCTTTGGATGGGGTACGCTCATCCAATTAGTATTTGCTATTGCACTTGCTGTTACCTTTGAAGCCGCTGTAACGCTGCTAAGAAAACGTCCGCCAGTGATGGCATTACGTGATTACAGTGCTGTTGTCACCGCTTGGCTACTCAGCGTCGCGATTCCTCCACACTCTCCGTGGTGGATTCTAGTGATAGGCATGTTCTTCGCAATTGTCATCGCGAAACACCTATACGGCGGCCTTGGACAAAATCCATTTAACCCAGCGATGGTCGCTTACGTTGTTTTGCTGATCTCATTCCCAGTTCAGATGACCAGTTGGAATACTCCCGCGAGCTTAACGGCTGAAGCAACCAGTTTTGTTGACTCATTCTTGATGATCTTTACTGGTTTCAATAATGAAGGGTTATCTCTACAGCAAGCTCGTTTAGGGATTGATGGCACCACAATGGCAACGCCACTCGATGCCTTCAAAACCGCACTAACGGCAGGCAACACCGCTTCTGAAGCTCTGTCTCAACCTCAATTTAGCTGGTTAGCTGGCGTGGGTTGGGAATGGGTAAACCTTGCTTACCTTATTGGTGGCTTGGTGCTTATCAAGCAACGCGTGATTCAATGGCATATCCCAGTCGCGTTTCTGGGTAGCTTGACCCTATTTAGCCTAGTGTTCTTGATGTTCACTCCTGGCGAAACCGCATCACCGACCATTCATCTATTGTCTGGTGCGACTATGCTAGGCGCATTTTTCATTGCGACCGATCCAGTTTCAGCATCCACGACAGTCAAAGGTCGCTTGGTGTTTGGTGCTCTGATCGGCGGTTTGGTATTTATCATCCGCAGTTGGGGTGGTTTCCCTGATGGCGTGGCGTTTGCTGTATTGTTAGCCAACATGTGTGTTCCACTGATTGACTACTACACCAAACCTCGTACATACGGCCACTAAAGGGAGCGGATACCATGCTAAATGCAATTAAGAAAAACGGCCTTGTACTCGCGATTTTTGCGTGTGCTTCGACGGGTTTGGTCGCGGTAACTCACTACCTGACCAAAGATCAAATCAAACAACAAGAACAGGCTCAGTTACTGTCTGTGCTTAACCAAGTGATACCACACGATCTGCACGACAACGAGCTGTTTTCGTCTTGTACTTTGGTTCAAGCAGAAGAGCTTGGTACTGAACAAGCGATGCCGGCTTACATTGCTAAAATCAATGGTGAGCCGAGTGCGATTGCGATCGAGGCGATTGCCCCAGACGGCTACAACGGCGCGATTAAAGTGATTGTTGGAATGAAGATCGACGGTACTATTTTAGGTACTCGCGTGCTTTCTCACCAAGAAACGCCAGGTTTGGGTGATAAGATTGATTTGCGTGTAAGTGATTGGATTCTTTCGTTTGCAGGCAAACAAGTTACAGATTCTAATCTTGACCGTTGGAAGGTTCGTAAAGACGGTGGTGACTTTGACCAGTTTACTGGTGCAACCATCACACCAAGAGCGGTCGTGAAGTCAGTCAAACAAGCGGTTCAATACGTTAACCAAAACAACCAAGCATTGCTTGCTCAACCTCTAAATTGTGGTGGTGAATAATGAGTGACCATAAAACACTGATCAAAAATGGCATGTGGGCCAATAACCCTGCCCTAGTGCAACTTCTTGGGTTATGTCCGCTGCTGGCTGTATCGTCAACAGTCACTAACGCACTTGGGCTAGGTATTGCTACCTTGCTTGTACTGGTCGGCTCAAACGTTTCTGTTTCTTTGGTTCGTAACCATGTACCAAAAGAAGTGCGTATCCCAGTATTCGTAATGATCATTGCCTCGCTAGTAACCTGTGTTCAATTGCTGATGAACGCTTACGCCTATGGGCTTTACCTATCTTTAGGTATCTTCATCCCACTGATCGTAACCAACTGCATCATCATTGGCCGAGCGGAAGCCTTCGCGTCTAAAAACGAAGTTTTACCTGCTGCTCAAGATGGTTTCTGGATGGGGCTTGGCATGACATCGGTACTGGTTGTATTGGGTGCAATGCGTGAGGTTATTGGTAACGGAACTCTATTTGATGGCGCAGACCTACTCCTTGGTGATTGGGCTTCGGTGTTACGAATCCAGATATTCCAATTTGATAACAGCTTCTTGTTAGCCCTGCTACCACCCGGTGCCTTCATTGGTGTTGGTTTCTTGATTGCTTTGAAAAACATCATCGACAACCAAGCTAAATCTAGACAGCCAAAACAAGAAAAACCAGCTATTGAACGCGCTCGCGTTACCAATGCCTGATAAGTTACAGTAGCTTAAATCCTGCTGAGTAGCTCAACAGCTCAGCAGGTAAATAGATTGACCAAGTACACATAATAATGACGCTCATAAGAGCGCGTAACCGATGATAAAGCCTGAACCATTGCGAAACTTGTTATTTTAAAACGAGTAAGTTTGAAAGAACTTCGCCGGAACTCAAGCCCTAACTATTTGAAAGTAATGTCGCTATGAACAATGTAAAACGAGTAGAAATACTTGAGCGTTTGAGAGAAAACAATCCAAAGCCAGAGACTGAGCTTAACTGGAACAGTCCATTCGAGTTGCTCATCGCCGTGCTCTTATCTGCGCAGGCAACCGATGTCAGCGTCAACAAAGCCACTGATAAGCTTTACCCTGTGGCTAATACTCCACAGGCTATTTTCGATCTAGGTGTCGATGGCCTAAAAGAGTACATCAAGACCATTGGCCTGTTTAACTCAAAAGCAGAAAACACCATCAAAACATGTCGTATGCTGCTTGACCTACATAATGGTGAAGTACCGGAAGATCGCGCTGCATTAGAAGCCCTTCCAGGCGTTGGCCGCAAAACTGCAAACGTAGTGTTAAATACCGCCTTCGGTTGGCCAACGATTGCCGTTGATACTCACATCTATCGTGTATCAAACCGCACTAAGCTAGCAATGGGTAAAACGGTCGATGATGTTGAAGCTAAGCTACTTAAAGTCATCCCAAAAGAATTCAAACTGGATGTCCACCATTGGCTCATTCTTCATGGACGTTACACCTGTGTGGCGCGTAAACCACGCTGTGGCAGCTGTATCATTGAAGACTTGTGTGAGTTCAAGGAAAAAACCGACGTCTAGGCTAGCTCTAAGCGAATGAAGCTAAGAAGCTAAGAAGCTAAGAAGCTAAGAAGCTAAACAATGCCGCATTTTTCTAGCGGCATAAAACAGAATTACAAAAACGTATACATAATTAAAGCTAGGAGCAAATCATGTCAAACGGCCGTATTTTACACACCATGCTACGCGTTGGTGATCTAGACAAGTCTATCGAGTTCTACACTAATGTAATGGGCATGCAGCTGTTACGTAAGAACGAGAATAAAGAGTACGAATACACACTGGCTTTCGTTGGCTTTGGTGACGAATCTCAAGGCGCTGTGATTGAGCTGACTTACAACTGGGGCACGACTGAATATGACCTTGGCTCAGCTTTTGGTCACGTTGCTATCGGAGTTGATGACATCTACACAACGTGTGACGCGATTAAAGCAGCAGGCGGTAATGTGACACGTGAAGCGGGCCCTGTAAAAGGCGGCTCTACTCACATCGCATTCGTTAAAGATCCTGACGGCTACATGATTGAGCTTATTCAGAACAAACAAGCAAGTGCTGGTCTAGAAGGTTAACCCTTCGTAGCCTCTGCAATATTTGGCTATGGAATAAACACTATAAGCGAGCATAAAGCTCGCTTTTTTTGTAGCTCTATTAATAATCGATATTCTTTACTAATTATTACAACATTCTCACTGATGAAACTTTACATGATAATAATTATCATTTAAATTAAGTCCCCTATTGATTAGTGAGGTAACACAATGATTAGCGAATGGGAAAAACACACGTTACTTGCCGATACGGCATTGCAGCTCGACGATCCTGTACGAAGTATTCTTCACTATCAGCAAGCACTGAACTTAAGCGAAGAAATCACTGAGCGTACCGATATTCAGGCTGACGAACGCCTACTGATCTCGGTGATCTCTTGTCACAATCTCGCGCAATTCTGGCGATGGGCTGGTGATACCGAATACGAGCTCAAGTATCTTCAATTGGCTTCAGAAAAAGTACTGACACTGATCCCGCAATGTCCCAATACGCAATGTTCAAGCTTCATTGACTCAATTGGTTGCTGTAAGAAAGCCCTTATCGATTTCATGAAACGCCATCCCAACCCTAAAATTGCTTCTATGGTGGAAAAGATCGATACCGCGACCAACTGTGAAATGATCGCCCGCTTCCGCTTGAACTAAACAAATTACGTTTAAACAACGACTCAAATTTAAAATATAAAAAAGCCCGTCATCAGTGAAGACGGGCTTTGTCATTTCAAAACGAGCTATTGTTCAGATTACACCTGTGTGCGACCTAAAGAGATAACAACACGTCGGTTTTTGTCTTTACCAATTGGCGAGTTGTTGTCAGCAATTGGACGACGCTTACCATAACCTTGTACTTGAATACGGTCTTCTGGCAAGCCTAGAGATTTAAAGTACTCTCTTAATGATTCCGCTCTGCGCTCTGAAAGATTCTGGCTAATACCTTTGCTATCGACGGAATCGGTGTATGTAGCCACCAGCACAAGGTCGATGTCTTGGTTATAGCGAACATAGTCGGCAATCTGGCTGAGTCTCTTACGTGAAGACTTATTCAACTGATCGCTGTTACGATCGTAGTGCAAGATAGTAAAAGAGATATCTTCGAAGCTGTAAGGCAATAAGTTGGCGATACAGTCACTGAACACATTGTACTTCTCTTGGAATAATACCGATGATAGTGCAACTTCGATTCGCTGATCTCGGCTCTGCCACTCTTGATAGCTGAATGTCGGGTAACGCCCTTTCTCCAACTCACTCAAAATACCCCAAGCGGTTTGACCACCAACATAGCCATCAAATTGTTGGAAGAACTTAATGGTCGTCATGCGGTCAGCACTTTCGCCCGGACGCCAAGCTGGCGGCATAGAGATCAAGCTTACATTGCGTGTCGCACCCATTGGGCGACGCATTTTAAGCTCAAAATCCAAAATGATTTTTTTACTCGCGCGAGATGAAAACTCAGCATCACCGAAGTTGGGGATAGGGTGAACCAAGCGACATTCTAGTGGCGTGTTAGCCACCATCTCCCACGTCGACTGTAGAGGAGATGCTCCGTAACGCTTTGCTTGTGCCAATACCGATGACGACATAAGTAGCGAAAATAGCATTGAACCTGTTATGAGTTGTTTCTTCATAAAGTGGAGTATCTCTTAAGCAATTCGTTTAACAATGCAGCCAATTGCCGCATTTTTCCATCACGTTTGAATATGCAATTATCAAGCCGAAATAGGTCGGCTAATTTATGATTTATTGCCC
Organism: Vibrio sp. 10N.286.49.C3; assembly: GCF_041469545.1. Taxonomy (NCBI): domain Bacteria; kingdom Pseudomonadati; phylum Pseudomonadota; class Gammaproteobacteria; order Vibrionales; family Vibrionaceae; genus Vibrio; species Vibrio sp. 10N.286.49.C3. Next base: position 165,731 of record NZ_JBFRKT010000002.1, on the reverse strand, counting down.
TTCCCTAGTTTTTATCACTGCTATTATCTGCAATAATGCTGCCTTAATCACACATATTTGGGCTAACATGACTGTAGAAAACGAAGCTCTGACCCTTAAAAAACGCTTTCGTGGCTATTTCCCAGTGGTCATCGACGTGGAAACCGCAGGGTTTAACGCTGAAACCGATGCATTATTAGAAATCTGTGCCATTACACTAAGAATGGATGAGAACGGAGATCTGCACCCTGCATCAACGCTTCATTTTCACATTGAGCCTTTTGAAGGCGCAAATATAGAGCAGGCAGCATTAGACTTTAACGGAATTAAAGACCCATTTAGCCCATTACGTGGTGCTGTGTCGGAACAAGAAGCCCTTAAAGAAATCTACAAGCTTGTGAGAAAAGAACAAAAAGCTTCAGATTGCAGTCGCGCAATCATGGTCGCTCACAATGCTACGTTCGATTTAAACTTCGTTAATACAGCAAGTGAGCGTTGTAAGCTTAAACGCGTCCCTTTCCATCCATTTGCAACTTTTGACACTGCAGCCCTTAGTGGTCTTGCCTACGGTCAAACCGTTTTGGCTAAAGCTTGCCGCACTGCGGGGATGGAATTTGACAACAAAGAAGCACACTCTGCTTTGTATGATACGCAAAAAACCACAGAGTTATTTTGCGGCATAGTAAACAAATGGAAAGCCCTTGGTGGTTGGCCTCTTGTTGACGAAGAATAACAAATAGAGTCGGTAAACGTTCACTCGTATTGCCTTCATAAAAAACACAACATCCCGAGAATAATATGAATCCTGTTGTAATTTCAGTTTGCATCATGCTTGTTTTAGCTTTGATGCGCGTAAACGTTGTCGTGGCTCTCACGTTCAGCGCAATTATCGGTGGCGTAGCCTCTGGTATGAGTGTGAACGATGCTGTAGCAGCGTTCGAAAGTGGATTAGGTGGCGGTGCAACTATCGCACTTAGCTACGCAATGCTTGGTACCTTTGCTGTTGCTATCTCTCGTTCTGGTATCACAGATCTACTTGCTCAAAGCGTCATTAAGCGCATTCACGGCAAAGAGAACAGTGCGGCATCTAATGGTCTAAAATATGGCATCCTTGCGTCTTTGATCTTAGTGACCATGTCTTCGCAAAACGTGATTCCTGTGCATATCGCCTTCATCCCAATTTTAATCCCACCTCTATTAGGCGTATTCGCAAAAATGAACCTAGATCGTCGTCTGGTTGCGTGTGTACTTACTTTTGGCCTGATTACTCCGTATATGGTCCTACCTATCGGTTTTGGTGGCATCTTCCTAAACAACATCCTGCTTAAAAACCTTCACGACAACGGTCTTGAAAACGTAGTAGCAAGCCAAGTACCAATGGCGATGTTGTTACCGGCTGCAGGCATGATCTTTGGTCTTCTTACAGCAGTATTCTTTACTTACCGTAAGCCACGTCAATACAAAGAAACGTCTCATACTGTTGTTTCAACCGAAGTGAAAGAGATCAACAAGAAGCACATCCTAGTGGCTGCTGCGGGTATTGTTGCTGCACTAACGGTTCAACTATCGACAGGTTCTATGATCATCGGTGCTTTGGCTGGTTTCATGGTATTCACCTTCGGTGGTGTAATCGCTTGGAAAGAGACACACGATGTCTTCACTAAGGGCGTTCACATGATGGCAATGATCGGTTTCATCATGATTGCAGCGGCAGGTTTTGCAGCGGTAATGAAGCAAACAGGTGGCGTTGAATCTTTGGTTGAAGCGCTTTCAACCAGCATCGGTGACAACAAGCCTCTAGCGGCACTGCTTATGCTAATTGTTGGTCTATTGGTAACTATGGGTATTGGTTCTTCGTTCTCTACGATTCCAATCCTTGCAACTATCTACGTTCCACTAGCAGCAGCATTTGGTTTCTCACCTATGGCAACGATCGCTCTAGTAGGTACAGCTGCTGCGCTTGGTGATGCTGGCTCTCCAGCTTCTGACTCAACCTTAGGTCCAACATCGGGTCTTAATGCTGATGGTCAACACGAGCACGTATGGGAAACCGTAGTACCGACGTTCCTACACTACAACATCCCACTGATCGTATTCGGTTGGATTGCAGCTATGGTTCTGTAGTTAAAGAATCCTACGCTCACTTTTATAAAGACCGCCTCGTGCGGTCTTTTTTGTATATAGTATCTTTCCCCTTTTATTTCTAACTTTAGAAACACGCTAACCTTCTGAACCAACATCACTCCCTATACACTATTCCGTACGTATTGATGTGCAACTTGTGGCTATTCATTGAATTCACTCCTACACTTAAGTGTTTAATAAATAAGCCGCTAATTCATAGACGACAAAGTGGCAAGGCTCAATACGTCAGAAGGCTACTATATGGATATACTCGCCCGATCGCGCTACCTCATCGTTGATGACAGCAGCGTCATTCAAAGTGCTACCCGCGCACTACTTATCAAGTTAGGCGTGCCTAACAACAATGTGATTAGCGCATCCAATGCACAAAACGCGATTGAGGCTTGTCGCGCACATCGATTCGACATCTTATTAGTTGACCACGATTTAGGCTCAGGAAGCAATGGCTTGCAGTTGCTTGAGTTCTTGCAGCAAAAAGAATTAATCAGGCCACAAACGATCGTCTTTATCGTCACTGGCAATGACAGCCAAGATACCTTCTTTGGTTATGCTAACTTAGAACCTGATGGTTATTTGATTAAGCCAATACGTGCAGATGACATCATAAAAAGAGTCACATCCGCACTCTCTCGGCAGCAATACTTTTCGACATTAGAGCAGGCCTTTTTAAAGAATGGCCTCAATGCGGTAAAGCCACTCTTTGGCAAAGCCCCTGACCCGTCGACACTGAAAGATGCCATTATTTATATGGCGAATATTCTGATAAAAAGCCAACAACTCGATGACGCACAAGCCATGTTGAATGGGCTTTTGCAGCTCCATGATTACCTGCCCGCTAAAGTTAAGCTCATTGAAATACATATCCTCAAGCAGCACTATCACGACGCACTCCGTCAAATCGATGGTCTAATAGAAAGCAACCCTCGCAATATCAAACTTCAGCAACTTAAGGTCAAGATCTGTCTCAATACCAGTGATTTAGATTCCGCGAGCGAACTGATTGACCAAGTACTCACCGTGAACAGCAGTAATATTGAGTTAACCAACACCATGGTCTGGCTGCAGTTGCTAGATAAAAATGTCACACAAGCGACCCAACATCTCAAATCTCTCGCACAACTCATTCCTCACTCAGTTTGGGATTCTACAGGTAAGCGAGCACTCATCTTATGGGCGGATAGTTTGGCGCTCACCCACGAAGAACTAACACTTTGGAAACCTGAAGCCACTTGGCAGAGGCTTTCTCACTCTGAAAAGTCTTACGCATTGAGCAAGCCGCTTCTAAAGCTTTGTCGTACCTTACAACTGATTCAACTCGATCAACATGAGGTTGCAACAGAGTGCATTGAGAGTATTTCGATAAACGAGTTTTCAGGCAATGATGTCGACGCGTTCTTCTTGTTGGCGCTGTGTTATCAAGCCTTAGGATTACAAGACAAAGTCGTTCAAATAAAGCGCCAAATTGACGTTCATTTAAAAGCGGATCACACGAACCTTGCTCTACTTCAACGTATGGCATTGCAGCAAGCTGATAATTTTTCACTCCCCACACTAACTAAAGCCCCTTTGGCTGCCGTTAGTTAAGCATGGCGATACTCTAAAATCAGCAAGCAAACGACAGGATGTCTTTATGCAAAACAGCGCTTCAAAAACGAAAACGTGGTGTGTCGCCTTTTTATTGAGTTGTCTTTCACTGTTGATGTGGCCACTGCTCACCTTTGCCGAAAACACCCCACCAGGGAACACATCACCCGCTAGCTCCTTAGCAAACAAAACAGAGAACTCATCGAGTGACCAAGTCATATTGCGGGTTGGCCTACCTTCTTACGACATGGTCCCCTACAGCTATCAACATAAGACTCCCTCAGGCAACACTGTTTCTGAAGGGCTACTCATCAGTATGTTGGATCAGGTAGCGGTAAATGCAGGTTTCCAATATCAGATTAAGTTGTATTCAACATTTAGTGATGTACTGAGTGCATTCGAAAGAGGTGAATTAGATCTGCTAGTCGGTGTCTCTTCGACCAAGGAGCGCCATAATTACATGACTTTTAGTGAGCCGATGTTTTCCATAAGACGAGCGGTGATTACCCAAAATAGAAAAATAAACGATTTAGGTGCGTTGGCAACCGCCAACCTAGCATTGGAGAAAGGGTTTGCGCTCAATGATCTTCTTCCTAGCCTGCTTCCTGATAGTCAAATTACAACATTAGACAGTACGCAAGCGGCATTCACGGCAATTCAGGAGGATAGCGTGGATGCGTACATTGGCGATGCGCTTGCACTTTCTGCGTTATTACGAGAACAGCCTCGAGACTCACTCACACTATCAGTTCTTCCTGACCTTCCAGCTGACCACTTGCACTTCGCGGTCAAAAAAGGAAAGCACAGATTGCTTAGCCGAATCAATTTCGCTTTACAGGACATTAAGGAAGGCTCACTGCAATCTATTTATAATCAATGGCTTGCTCCGTCACAACATTCGATGCTGCTGAACTATGGAACATTGAATTTAACCCAAGATGAAAAGAACTGGCTCGACAGCAACCCTTCCATCCCCGTAGGCACACACTCCAATTGGTACCCTTACGACTTTACCAATGAGCAACAGCAACACTCAGGCTTATCTGCTGACATCTTAAACCTAATAAGTAATGTGCTTGGCGTGTCATTCGAAAGTACCACTTACCTAACACCAGAAGCGGCCGAGGTCGCGTTCAATAATGGTGAGACAATGGTGCTAACCAACATCACACCAACCACAGATAAAGCCCGATACATGGACTTCACTCAAGCTTACAGTTTTGAACCTTGGGTGTTATTGAGTCGCTCTGATCGCTTAGGCAACTTTGCGCCAAGTGGCACCGAAGCTGTTGGTGTGATTGAAAATTCTGGAGGCTCAACAGTTCTGCCTTCTCTCTGCCTTACTTGCCTAGCCGTCCCTTACATCAATCACGTCAGCGCTTTCCAAGCATTACAGAAAGACGACATCAGTTTCGCGCTTGCTTCACTTCATCATGCTGCACCTTTATTGCATCAAGACTATGTAGGGCAATTCAAAATCACTGGCACCATTAATGAGCAAAACAGCGCACCACTAGCTCTCGCAGTGAACTTCCGCCATCCCATGCTGTTGAGTATTCTCAACAAAACCATTGGAGCACTGCCTGCCAATGAATTAGAGCGCTTGGAAAGCAAATGGTTAACCTATGAATACCAAGAAGGCTTATCACCACGCGAAGTCGCTAAATGGTCGGTGATCATCGGGCTTGGGATCTTTGTGGTCATTTTCGTGATCGTATTTTGGAACCGAAAAATGGCGGCTGAAATCGAGCAGAGAAAGATCGCCGAGCAGAGAGCAAAAGCAGCAGAAGCCCATTTGCAAACGCTGGCCGACAACATTGATGGGGTCGTGCTTAAACATATTCAAACGCACCCTCGACAGCCTTTAGATATCCGGTTTAGCTTTGTCAGTGCAGGTGTAAGCGATATGTTCGGCTTATCCGTGGATAACGTAAAAGAGCACCCTCAACACCTGTTTGATCTGATCGCAGAGGATGACTTGCCCCAGTTTGAAACCAGTATGCTCGAAGCTATTGAAACCGGGCATTGGGAAAATGAACAGCGAATGCAGTTAGAATCAGGTCAAACTAAATGGGTGAAATTTAATAGCCAAGTATCGAACAGCAAAACCATTGAGTGGAATACGGTGATAACAGACATCACCCTACTAAAAAAACAACAGCAAGCTTTAGACAACGCACGCCAAAAAGCAGAAAGTGCAACGGCTGCAAAGTCGCAATTCTTAGCGACCATTAGCCACGAGGTTCGCACCCCGATTAGTGGGATCTTAGGGCTGTTGGAATTAATGCAGGAACATCAGCTGAGTGAAGAGTTACTGAACTTACACGGTGGATTGAATCAGTCAGCTCGGAACTTACTGCACATCGTTAATGACGTACTCGATTACTCCAAGATTGAAGCAGGAAAACTGGATCTTAACCCGACCGAAATTGAGCTCGGCAAAGTACTCGCCCGTATCGTGCAACCGCAATCCATTCATGCACAGCAAAAAGGCTTAGCCTTCCACTATTGGCAAGACCCAAACCTCGCTCAGTGGATGTTTGCAGACGATATACGACTCCATCAGATTCTAAACAATTTCCTTAACAATGCGATTAAGTTCACCGAACATGGCACTATTTCATTGCATATTGATGTGATTGAGCAGAACGAACATCAGCAGAAAATTAGCCTAACGGTTTCCGACACGGGCATCGGCATCCCGAAAGACAGACAACAAAGCTTATTCCAACCTTTTGAACAAGTCGACAAAACCACTAGCCGCCGTTTTGGTGGCACAGGGCTTGGACTATCTATCGCTTTGAAATTGATAGAACAGATGGATGGCAACATAGAACTGTCGAGTGAAGAAGGAAAAGGCAGCCACTTTACGGTTACCGTCACCCTCCCAACTTGTACCCCTGAACATGCAGTAAGCAACGCTTTGGCTCTACGACAAACGCTGATTTTCCCTTCAGAGGGTGAGAATTCTATTGAGCTAGATGTCGGTAATCACTCAAGCGAGGTATACGTCGTCGGCTACGTTCTGCAACAAGAAGAGCTGTGTCGATATCTGAAACACTTCGATCTTGAACCAAAAGTTCTGCACATTAATCAAAAGCACTTACTCAAAGAGATGGTCGTCAAACATCAGCCCAAACACATCTTTGTGGCGATGTCGGTTTGGCAACAACTGGCGATTAGCGATGCTTGGATTCAGCAGCATACGGGTTCAACACGCTTCACCGTAATCAACCAAAACCCAATGCTCTCACCAGAGCCTTTAGGTAACTCTTGGTGCTTGTCGGTAAATCCGCTGCTGCCCGATAACCTTGTTCATGTTTTAACGAAACCCGTCAGTCACAACAATCTAATCCCATCATTAGACAACGAAACCATAGTGCCTATCGCCATCGAGACTCGCGAACAAGCCGAGAGTAATGGCCGACTGATTCTTGTTGCGGAAGACCACCCGATCAATCAGCAAGTCATCGCCAAGCAGCTTGAGAGTATTGGTGTCCACGCTGATATTTTCGATAACGGAGTGCTAGCGCTGAATGCTTTAAAAAATAAACGTTATGGTTTGCTTCTCACCGATTGCCATATGCCGGAGATGGACGGTTACACGCTTGCCTCAAGCATTCGTCAGATAGAACAACGCAATGAAGAACTAAATCAAGAAACTCAAAAGTTGCCTATCGTCGCGTTGACGGCGAATGCGGTTCAGGGTGAAGATGCCAACTGTTATGCACACGGCATGGATGATTTCCTAGTTAAACCTGTTTCCATTAAGCAAATGAAGCTGACCATTGAAAAATGGCTACCCGCAATCCACGATTTAGATCCGACGCTTGAAACCGATATTTCTGATGCAGAAAAGCCAGACTCGCAAAATCAGGACACAAGCTCTTCGTCAAACGCTTTACCTGCAGCTCAAGAAACCAATGAGTTTTCGATGCTGTTCCAAGGCATTGAACAGAGCTTTGCGGAATCGGCAGAAAATAACAACTCAGAGACAATCGAAGATGTTGACCCCACGGTCCCTCAAGATTCACTCCACGAGACCAATAGCCCCATCATCAACTACACCGCGCTCTACGATCTATTTGAAGATCACGATGTGGTGATGACCTTACTCGACGAGTTTGCCGCAAGTTTTCTTGCAGATAATGAACAGATAAAAGCCCAGTGGGCTAATAAGGAATATAAGGGACTAAAAACCACATCACACCGACTCAAAGGTGCTGCTAAAATGGTGGCATGTGACGCGATTGCTTCTCCGCTCGCAATCATTGAAGCACAAGCAAACGACCTAGTAACCGAAGCCACAGACTTAGATCAAGTCGAATCAGAAATTGAAGCATCAATCTCGGAAGCAACTAACACATTCGAACGGTTTACAGAGGAGATAAACCAACTACGTCAGACAAAAGAAAAGGCTTACTCTTATGAGTAAGCCTTAGAGGTTATTGCGTCAATACAGACAGCTCTCGCCGGATTATGCAGCGGGAGCGTTATTCACTAGAATTTCGCGAATAGACTTAAGTGTCGCTTCAGTTGAATGGTAATCCAATTCAACTTCACTAAAGATACCGTTTACCTCAAGCATTAAGGTTGGGTAAGAATGCACACCCATCGCTTCTTTAAAACCTAACTGGTCATCTAACTCGCTTTCCAATAGCTTACTAGAAAGGTCATTTTCAAACTGTTGTACATTCATCCCTAGCTCTTGAGCTAACTGCAAATGCGTTTCTTGGCTATGAGGCAGCATCGCACGAAGGTAGTAAGCGTGTTGGATCGCTTCAAGCATTGCTTCGTAGTGATCTTGAAAACCAGCAGCGATCACTGCACGACACGCTGGGTAAGTGCTGCGAACTGGTTGGCATTCAGTCCAAAACTCATGATTAAATTCAGTACCCAGCTTAGCTTCAATCTGCTTCCAAATAGCCTGAAGCTTGCCTTTCATCTCTTCTGACATCGGCTCTTCAGAATCCGGAGCCAAACCACCGACTACGTAGCTAAACTCAATGCTCGCTGGCAATTGTTGTTTTAATAACTCAAGCGTTGGCTTGTAGCCCCAACACCAGCTGCACATTGGATCATGCACATAATGAAGTTTTACGTTCATTGTTCATTCCTTATCGAGTCTTTGTTGAACCATTCAAACGAAAAAAGGAGCCTAATTAAGGCCCCTTCCATTCAATATTTAAGCACCAAGGCCTAAAGCTTACTCAGCGTCGTCGCCAGCTACTTTAGCAGCGGCTTCTTTAACGATTGGCTGAAGCTCACCCTTTTGGAACATCTCAAGAATGATATCACAACCACCGATTAGCTCACCTTCAACCCAAAGTTGTGGGAACGTTGGCCATTGTGCGTAAGCTGGAAGCTCTGCACGGATATCAGGGTTTTGTAGGATATCTACGTAAGCAAATTTTTCACCACATGCCATTAGCGCTTGAGACGCTTGAGAAGAGAAACCACAGCTAGGTAGCTTAGGAGAACCTTTCATGTACAGTAGAATAGTGTTTTCTTCAATTTGCTGTTTGATTTTATCGATAGTTTCCATTGCTTCCTCGTTAATGGATTACGGCTTTCATTGCCTTTATTCTACCCCAAACCAAAAGAATAAAAACCATATAAAAAAAGAGGTTAACCAGTTAAGCTAACAATTCACACAAAAGTGATGAATTAAGCTTTTAATAAAGTAAAAACTTGCTAAACTATATCGCAAGTCAGCAAATTGACCGTGGTTGGCAATATAGCGAGCCATGAATAATAATATCACTGGAAGCAATCGAAAGAGTTAACTCTTTCATATCAATGGAGAATTGAGCAATGGCATTTGAACTACCGGCTCTTCCTTACGCGAAAGACGCGCTAGAACCACACATCTCAGCAGAAACGCTAGATTTCCACCACGGTAAGCACCACAACACTTACGTTGTTAAGCTAAACGGTCTTATCCCAGGTACTGAGTTTGAAGGCAAAACACTAGAAGAAATCGTTAAGACTTCTACTGGTGGTGTTTTCAATAACGCTGCTCAAATCTGGAACCACACGTTCTACTGGCACTGTCTTGCTCCTAAAGCAGGCGGCGAACCAACAGGCGCGGTTGCAGAAGCGATCAACGCTGCATTCGGTTCTTTCGAAGAATTCAAAGCGAAATTCACTGATTCAGCAATCAACAACTTCGGTTCTTCTTGGACTTGGTTAGTTAAGAAAGCTGACGGTTCTCTAGACATCGTTAACACTTCTAACGCTGCGACTCCTCTAACAGAAGAAGGTGTTACTCCACTTCTAACTGTTGACCTATGGGAACACGCTTACTACATCGATTTCCGCAATGTTCGCCCTGACTACATGGCTGCATTCTGGAACCTAGTAAACTGGTCTTTCGTAGAAGAGAACCTAGCTAAGTAATTATTACTTACGCTGCGCTATTTATAGCAAGTTATCTATTGAAAGCTCATGCCTCGGCGTGAGCTTTTTTGTATCTGTCGTATTCTAATCAATGCGAACATTGCGAAACGAACTAGCAGATCAAGCCTACTTTTCAACCTATTCTTACCTTTCTCAATCGCCCTACATAAATTCGTTATTTGCCTGTAATTAAACTCTAAAGTTTGCCAACTCCATGCCGTTAAAGGTGTATCCAATGAGAGGCAGCATGCAAATACATACTTTAGACAAAGCAGGAATCATCAACGAACTGAAGTTCGGCATCGGGATCAGCCAAGCGGTTGAGCAAGGTCGCCGTGCAGATTTTGCGTTGCTGTTGTCTATGTTTTCTAATGATGTTCGCGACTGTACTCCCATCGACACCATTGACGTCACTGAAACGACTGAAGATCGCTTACGTAAGCAATTTGGCGTAGCAGAACCGCAACAACTGCGTTCAAACCAATCGTCGTATGAAATTTCAGCGCAACAATCGAATCACTTTCATCAAGCTAGCCTTGCCAGCGCCAAGCTAAGCCACTACTTGAAGCCTGAAGCACTTGCTTTCATGCCAGAAGATACCGCCGACTTCCCCGAAGAGGTTTACCAAAACCTTTCTGGTCATGACCGGCGTAAACTGGCAAGTAAACAGTTACCTGATTTACCAAATGCGACGCTCTACAACGAGCTGTCGACAGCTCAACGTCAGTATCAGATTCAGGCGCAAGTATAGCCGCTGCCTAGCCTTCCTCTTTCTCGCTCAATATTCACGACTGCTCTTTGTTCGATCTCGCTTTTTTAATGATTGATGTAGGCAATATGAACCATCACCTTTGGTCATCATCAAAACCGGAGATGTCGGTTAACACTTGAAGTTACTGTAAAATGTGACCTGCCACAAAGTTCATAAAAAGTTATCAATGGGTACACCTTAGTTTGAGCCAATTCACACCCGCTGTATGAAATTTAACCCATCATTATCCAACATGGACGATTTGCTTAGGTACTGGGATGGAAATAAAAAGCTCAATTATATTGGTAACATCTGCCGGCTCGCGATTGGGAGGAACGATTGCGAATCACTTTGTTAACCTTGGAGCCACTGTCATCCTTTGTGATAAAGACGCAAAAGCACTTCAGGCGACTTATTTACAATGTGCCCGCTTCTCCGACTCTGTTTACCATTACACGCTCGAAGGGAATGACAGCCAAGCTATCCTCAGCGTATTTGATTTTATTCAAGCCACCTTTAACACTACACCCGATGTTCTGGTCAACAATTGGATAAGTTCCCCAATGCCTAGTCTAATTGGCGATCAGCCTGTCAGTAGCTTTATCAATGATCTGTCTGCTATGGCATCGACCCTTTTCGCATTTGGGCAAATCAGTGCAGAGAGGTTACGAGAGCAAGACAAAGAAGGCGTAATTGTGAATGTGATATCTCACGATGACTTTCATGATGTGTCAGGCTTAGAGAGCGCAAACTCCATGATTACCGGCTTTACCCATAGCTGGGCGAAAGAACTGACGCCATTTGGTATTCGAGTCGGCGGTGTTGTCCCTGCCGTTCATAACTCCGAAGGCAAGCTCAATGGGTGTCACTGGGCACAACTGCAAGACGAACTGACCAGAACAACGGAATACATTGTCTCTAATGATTACTTTAGCGGACGGGTTGTAGCTGCAGAGGTGTAAGCGTCTGCGGAGGTGTAAATGGATAATAAAAAATAAACCTATTTCAATTCACATAAAAAAAGCCCCAACCTTTCGGTTGGGGCTTTGAATTTCCCGATAGATAAGTATCGTGCTAGCGAAAACCTATCTCAAACTAATGCTTACTTATTATGCGTTAGCTTTTTCTTTTTTAGCTTTTGGTGCTGCTTTTTCTTCAGCTGGCTTTTGGTCAGCTTTCTTCAAAATTACAGTCGTACCTTCAAAAGTTTCACCTTCAACGTATGCTTTACCGAAGTAAGACGTTGTTAGAACTTCTTTAAGCTCAGTGATTAGAGGGTAACGTGGGTTAGCACCTGTACACTGGTCATCGAACGCTTCAACAGCTAGCTCGTCTAGTTTAGCGATGAAGTCAGACTCGTTAACACCCGCAGCCTGGATAGACAGTGGGATGTCTAGGTCAACTTTAAGCTCTTCTAACCAAGTCAGTAGACGTTCAATCTTCTGAGCAGTACGGTCACCAGCTTGGCTTAGGCCTAGATGGTCAGCAACTTCAGCATAACGACGACGTGCTTGTGGGCGGTCGTACTGAGAGAATGCAGTCTGCTTGGTTGGGTTATCGTTCGCGTTGTAACGTACAACGTTTGAGATAAGTAGTGCGTTTGCAAGACCGTGTGGTAGGTGGAACTCAGCACCAATTTTGTGAGCCATTGAGTGACATACACCTAGGAATGCGTTCGCAAAGGCAATACCAGCAATCGTTGCAGCGTTGTGTACTTTCTCACGAGCGATTGGGTCTGCTGAACCGTTTTTGTAGCTTGATGGTAGGTATTCTTTAAGCATCTTAAGAGCTTGTAGAGCTTGACCATCTGAGTATTCGTTCGCAAGAACTGATACGTAAGCTTCAAGAGCGTGAGTTACTGCATCGTAACCACCGAACGCTGTTAGAGACTTAGGCATGTTCATTACTAGGTTAGCATCAACAACAGCCATGTTTGGCGTGATTTCGTAATCCGCTAGCGGGTACTTAGCACCTGTTTTGTCGTCAGTAACAACCGCGAATGGCGTAACTTCTGAACCCGTACCTGAAGTAGTAGTGATACATACTAGCTCAGCTTTTTTACCCATTTTAGGGAACTTGTAGATACGTTTACGGATATCCATAAAGCGCATTGCCAGTTCTTCGAAGTGAGTTTCTGGGTGCTCGTACATAACCCACATGATCTTAGCAGCATCCATTGGAGAACCGCCACCTAGAGCAAGGATTACGTCAGGTTGGAAGCTCTTCATTGCTTCAGCGCCTTTCTCAACAACAGACAGTGTTGGATCCGCTTCTACATCGAAGAATACTTGAACTTCAATACCTTGCGCTTTCAGAATTTGTACTACATCGTCTGCGTAGCCGTTGTTGAATAGGAAACGGTCCGTTACTAGGAATGCGCGTTTCTTACCTTCTAGGTCGCTCATAGCGATTGGAAGGCTGCCACGACGGAAGTAGATAGACTTAGGTAGTTTGTGCCACAACATATTTTCAGCTCGCTTCGCTACAGTTTTCTTGTTGATAAGGTGCTTAGGACCTACGTTCTCAGAGATAGAGTTACCACCCCATGAACCACAACCAAGAGTTAGAGAAGGCGCAACGTTAAAGTTGTACAGGTCACCGATACCACCGTGAGTAGTCGGGATGTTGATTAGGATACGAGCCGTCTTCATCTTGTCACCGAAGTAACGGATGCGATCTGCGTTTACGTCTTGGTTAGTGTAAAGACCAGATGTGTGACCGATACCACCGATTTCAACCATAGTTACTGCTTGAGCAACAGCGTCTTCGAAATCGTCTGCGCGGAATAGACCTAGAGTTGGAGACAGTTTCTCGTGAGCAAATTCGTCATCGTAAGAAACTTTACCAAGGCCTTCACCTACAAGTACTTTTGTATCAGCAGGAACTTTAACACCCGCCATTTCAGCGATTGCAGGAGCAGGTTGACCTACGATTTTAGCGTTTAGGTTGCCGTCGATAAGAAGAACTTTACGTACTTTATCTGCGTCAGCTTTAGATAAAACGTGAGCTTTGTGAGAAGCAAAACGCTCTTTAACTTCGTCATATACTTCGCTAACTACGATTGCAGCTTGCTCAGAAGCACATACAACACCGTTATCGAATGTTTTAGACATAAGGATAGATGCTACTGCACGTTTGATGTCAGCTGTTTCATCGATAACTACAGGAACGTTACCAGCACCAACACCGATAGCAGGCTTACCAGAAGAGTATGCTGCTTTAACCATGCCTGGACCACCAGTAGCAAGGATAAGTGCGATACCGTCGTGCTTCATCAGCGCGTTAGAAAGCTCTACAGATGGTTGGTCGATCCAACCGATGATGTCTTTTGGTGCACCCGCTGCTACAGCTGCGTCTAGAACAAGCTTCGCCGCGTCATTAGTTGAGTTCTTTGCACGTGGGTGTGGCGAGAAGATGATGCCGTTACGTGTTTTAAGAGAGATTAGAGATTTGAAGATTGCTGTAGAAGTTGGGTTCGTTGTTGGAACGATACCACAGATGATACCTACAGGCTCAGCGATAGTCATTGTGCCTAGGCTTTCATCTTCATCAAGAATGCCACATGTTTTTTCGTCTTTGTATTTGTTGTAGATAAATTCAGATGCAAAGTGGTTTTTGATAACCTTATCTTCAACAATACCCATTCCAGATTCAGCAACTGCTTGTTGTGCAAGTGGGATACGAGCGTGGTTAGCAGCAAGAGAAGCTGCGCGGAAGATTGCGTCTACTTTCTCTTGAGAGAATGTTGCAAACTCTTCTTGTGCTGCTTTAACGCGTGCTACTAGAGCATCAAGTTCCGCTAAGTTAGTTACAGGCATGGTGGATCTCCTAAAATAATAAATATTAAAAACTTTTTATTAATTTCGCTGCTTGCTTTTAACCTCAAACAACAACGTTCTTAGTAAATTGCTTTCAGGACTGAGTATATTATTTCACAGTGTGAAAAAAATTGACCCAGATCAGTTACCCAAAAAGAATTAACCAAAAAGTAGTAAGGCAATCGCAAAAACATGCTTAAGATGATGATTTATATAGATTAAAATCACACTTTTCGTTAGTTCAAAAAACAAGCAAACAGACAAACTTTTTCTACATAGAGTCATAAACTGTAAAAAAGTTTCATTTTTAGTCAGTTAAATTACATGTATACAGCCATATTCGTGCTACTGAGAGTATATCCATACCGTTGCACGGGCTAGATTTTGACATAATTTTTATTAAATTCGTGCGGCAGTTAACAGTTACTCGATAATAAATTACAAAATGAAACACTAACAACCAACTCGCAACACCGCCAATACAAAAGTGATATTCAATTAGTTTTTCTAAAAATAATCCCCTATTTCAGGTTAGTTTTTTTCATTCGTGCAAATCCGATTTGTCCCTTACATTACGCGCTCAGACTATTCACCGAATCAAACCTTCAACCTTAAAATTCGCTAACTGGAGATCGCTCTCATGCAAGGCTTAGAACTCGCAATTTTTATGCAATTCTTCCTTGGGCTTGTTGCTGCCGTAAACCCAATCGGCATCATGCCTGTTTTTGTTTCCCTTACTGCACATATGCCGCCAGAAGAGAGGAACAGGACAGCCTTACAAGCAAATATTGCCGTTGCCGTTATCCTGATTGTGTCGCTTGTCGCGGGGCAAATGCTGCTTGATATGTTTAGCATCTCCCTGGATTCATTTCGTGTTGCAGGTGGTTTGCTATTATTGAGCATCGCATTTTCGATGATGAGCGGTAAGCTCGGTGAAGATAAGCAGAATAAACAAGAGAAATCTGAATACATCAGCAAAGAGCAAATCGGTGTTGTTCCTCTTGCGATGCCATTAATGGCGGGCCCCGGGGCAATCAGCTCGACCATTGTTTACGGATCTCGTTACCCTGCAGCCATTGATACTGTGGGAATTGGCATTAGCATCATCGCGTTTGCAACCTGCTCTTGGCTTCTGTTCCGTTCAGCGCCGGTTATCGTTCGCTTTTTAGGTCAAACGGGTATCAATGTGATCACGCGTATCATGGGCTTGATTCTTGGCGCATTGGGCATCGAGTTCATCGCCAATGGCCTACGTAATTTGTTCCCAGGTTTGGCATAACGTTTAACGGTAACCCGTTGCTCTATAAAGGGCAACAATATTGCAATATAGATGAGGCGAGTAAAGCAATTGGGCTTTCACTCGCCTCGTTATTATGAAGCTTGTATAATGACTGTTAATGCATTTAACAAAAGATAAATCTCTCCTTATGTCACGCAAGCCCCTCAAGCATCATTTGTACGTCATTATCTTTGGTACTCACACGCCAGCCGGACGTGCATTTGATATTTCTCTGATCGTTGCAATCTTGGCTTCGCTATTGGTTCTGATCTTAGAGTCCATCCCTAATGTCATGACCGAATGGTCACAGCCGCTGCGTTATATTGAATACACTTTTACTGCTCTCTTCACTCTTGAGTATTTGTTAAGGCTCTATTGTTCTCCGAAACCAAAATCTTATGCCACCAGCTTTTATGGTGTCGTGGACCTATTGGCGATTCTTCCGACCTACTTAGCGATCATCTTCCCAGGCGCTTCATTTATGGGTGTGGTAAGGCTGCTGCGTGTGATGCGTATCTTCCGAATCCTAAAACTGGTTCGCTACCTGCAAGATTCAAACATTCTGTTACGTTCACTTTTAATGGCAAGACGAAAGATACTGATCTTTTTCAGCACAGTTGGCATCTTAGTTGTTATCTTCGGCGCGCTTATCTTTGTTATTGAAGGGCCAGAAAATGGCTTTACAAGTATTCCCCACAGTATTTATTGGGCAATCGTAACCATTACGACGGTTGGCTACGGTGACATGATCCCTCAAACCGCGTTAGGGAAAGCGATCGCTTCTCTGACCATGCTATTGGGTTACTCTATTTTAGCGGTACCGACAGGGATTATTACTGCAGAGCTCAGCAATGAGATGAACTCGCACAAAGAGTTGGTAAAGTGTCCGAACTGTAACCGCGCCGGCCATGATTCGGATGCTATGTATTGCAAACACTGTGCGAGTGAATTGGCAGACCCCGACAAGCGTGTCGTTACAGAAGAGAAATAAAAGCAGACTCGAGATGCGAAGAGGTTTAAGGGCAGTTTCGAGGGCCGAATAACGAGATATCAATAAACTAAAAAGGGTTGACGTTTATCGTCAACCCTTTCGGTTTATCAGCTAATAGAATTTAAGCAATCTTGCCGATTACGCTTTCTCAGCAAGGATAATGCGTAAAGTACGGCGTAGTGGTTCTGCAGCACCCCAAAGTAGTTGGTCACCTACCGTGAACGCATTCAGGAAATCGTTACCCATCGACATCTTACGCAGACGACCGACTGGTACAGACATTGTGCCTGTTACTTTCGCTGGTGTTAGCTCCTGCGCAGTGATGTCTCGGTCATTAGGAATCACTTTAACCCAATCATTGTGCGTCGCGATGATCTCTTCGATCTCGTCCATAGGCACGTCTTGCTTAAGCTTAATCGTTAGTGCTTGAGCATGACAACGCATTGCACCGATTCGTACACAAGTGCCATCAATTGGGATTGGCTGACCATCTAGGCCAAGAATCTTGTTCGCTTCAACGCCGGCTTTCCACTCTTCTTTGCTTTGACCGTTTTCACGCTTCACATCGATCCAAGGAATCAGTGAGCCCGCAAGCGGAGCACCGAACTGATCGGTTGGAAATGAAGATGAACGAATGGTATCAGCGACTTTCTTATCGATATCAAGAATTGAACTTGAAGGGTTCGCTAACTCAGAACTTACGCTGTCGTTGATCACACCCATTTGTGAGATCAGTTCACGCATGTTCTTAGCGCCCGCACCTGAAGCGGCTTGGTAAGTCATGGCACTCATCCACTCAACCATGCCTTTCTCGTATAGACCACCCAAAGCCATAAGCATTAAGCTCACAGTACAGTTACCGCCTACGAAAGTGTTAGTCCCACCGTGGATGCCTTGTTGGATTTGAGCCAAGTTAACAGGATCAAGAGTGATGATTGAATCCGCGTCCATACGTAAGGTAGAAGCCGCATCAATCCAGTAGCCTTTCCAACCTGCTTGACGCAGTGCTGGGTATACTTTTGAGGTGTAGTCTCCGCCTTGACAGGTAATCACCGCATCAAGCTGTTTTAGGCTATCAATATCAAAAGCGTCTTGAAGTAGACCCGCATCTTTACCACCCAAAACAGGGGCAGGAATACCAATCTGAGACGTACTGTAATAAACCGGTTCAATCAAGTCGAAATCTTTCTCTTCAACCATACGTTGCATCAATACAGAACCAACCATACCGCGCCAACCAACTAGACCTACTCTCATCGCTCACTCTCCATGTATAAATTAAAAATTGCTCTCCCCCATCTATAAGTTTTTCAGAAACAGAACTCAAGTGCTTTTTGTCAAAAAGTGTAACTTTTTCGTTTCTTTTAAGTGAACGCAATGAATCGTGCAGTTATCCCTGTATCGACATTTAATATCCACCTCATTGATAAAACGCCCATTATCCTCAAATTCAAACATTTGCATCGCCAAAGCAGCTTAATCCCACTCGCGTCACAAACAGTAAATCCCTCTTTTTAATCAATACTATCCAGAATAATACTTCACAAAACAAAAACAACGTGCGACAAGTTTCAACATGTAACAACCATGAATTTAACAACATTTCAGATAATGAAACCATGATTAACTGTGTTAGCAGTCAAATATCACAACTTGGACGTATTTTTTCGATATAATAAACTAATTACTGTAGTGTCCGTTTTGCACCACACACCATAACGAAGCACTATAAATGCTCGAAATCACAAGAGGCTTTTATGAAGCAGAGTAAAACTCGCCTACCGAACCTATTGCAGGTATTCATCGCGTTAGGATTATTTCTATCCCTTGCTTTTTCCTTTACTGCAAAGCTTGACCTTCCAATTCAACTTGCCTTGTATATTGGCTGGTTCATTATCATGGTTCTCGGTATTCGCCTTGGCCACGAATACAAAGACTTAGAAAAAGCGGCACTCAAAGGAATATCCAATGGCTTAGGCGCGGTTTTAATACTTTTAGCCGTTGGCGCTCTTGTTGGTACTTGGATCTCAGGCGGGATCGTACCTACTATCATTTACTATGGTCTGAAAGCAATCCACCCTTCTATCTTCCTTTTAGCGACCATGATTATCTGTTCTCTAACCGCATTAGCAACTGGTACTTCTTGGGGCGCCGCGGGTACAGCTGGTATCGCGATGATGGGTATTGGCCAAGGCCTAGGTGTTCCAGCACCGATTACTGCAGGTGCAGTGCTGTCAGGTTGTTACTTCGGTGACAAGATGTCTCCACTTTCTGATTCAGTGATTCTGGCTTCTTCAATGTCTGGTGTTGAAGTGGTTGAGCACATCAAGGGAATGCTGCCAGTTGCGTTAATCAGCTACGTGATTACTGGCATCATGTTTACTGCGTTTGGTTTTCACTACGCGGGTAACGTTGACATGAGCCAAGTAGATTCTGTCATTAAAGCAATGGAAGTTCAGTTCTACATCACGCCTTACTCATTTGTCCCAGTACTGATCGTGCTTGGTCTGTTGGCTTTCCGCATGCCTTCATTCCCGGTAATCAGCTTCGGTTCTCTGCTAGGTATTATCTGGGCAGTCATGATCCAAGATATCGATTTCCTAACGGCATTCAATACTGCTTGGGCACCGTTCTCTATCTCCTCTGGCGTAGAGTTTATTGACTCGATTCTTAACCGTGGCGGCATGTCTTCAATGCTTGGTTCGGTAGCGGTGATTGTGTTTGGTTTAGGTTTTGGTGGCTTACTGGATAAAGTGGGCGTATTAGAGACGATTGCTAAGGTGTTCGAGCGCCGAGTAAATAGCGCTGGTTCTCTAGCAACAAGCACGATCGGCACGGCCTTCATGGGTAACGTATTCGGTTCTGCAATGTACGTATCGTTAATCCTAACGCCAAAAATCTGTGCGAAAAACTACGACCGTTTAGGTTACCAACGTAAAAATCTATCTCGTAACGCTGAGTTCGGTGGCACGTTAACTTCAGGCATGGTTCCTTGGAGTGACAACGGCATCTACATGGCGAGTATTCTTGGTGTCGCAACGCTCTCTTACGCTCCGTTCATGTGGTTGAGCTTCATCTGTATCCTCGTGACTATCGTAACGTCTTACATGGGTTGGTTCGTTGATAAATGTGAACCAACAGCACCAGCGCTTGAAACTGAAGAAGCCACTGAACTGAGCAAGCAACAAGCTTAAGCTAAGGCTTTAGTGCGTAAGCACAAAAATGTTGATGATATAAATGCCAAAAGAGCGCTCTAGAGCGCTCTTTTTTGATCTACTTAATTACTGAATTTATTTGCTAGCGGTTCGTTTACCCAACCAATAACCGATGCCTAACGGTGCAAAGAACACCACCAAGATAAACAGGATGAAGTAGATAATCACACCTTTGATTAAGTCCATCAGTTTATCAATCGCGAGTACCACCACCTCTTGAGAGACGCGATCAAGATCTTGTGTAAACAGTTCCCTTTCAGAAGTCACAATGCCTGCAATTTCAATACGCTCTTTCGCAATCATCGCGACCAGAGCTTCTCTCTCTCGTGTCACCATTTTTTCTAACGCTACACGTTCTTCAGTGAGCATCGCCAATTTTTGATCTGTCTTATCACTTAGGTCGTTGAGCAGAGGCTGCATTTCTGTCGACATAATAGAAGCCAATGTTTGCATGTACTCAGGGTTATTCTCAATGAAGTCCTGCATGCTTGCTGATGTTTGACGAAGGCTTTCCAGCGTCATCGATAGGTCTTCACCCGTTAGCGAGCTATTCATCGCCACCAACTCAGCTTTCCACGTCATCAATTTCGGTGTTTGGTCAGCCATTAGGCTTAAGCGGTCTGATGCATCGCTCATGGCTTCTGGCATGGTACCTAGGCTCTGAACGATTTGAGATTCGTCTTTACCCAGATAAGCCAGCCATTCGCGATAAGCAGGCGTACTTCTGAAGGTAAGATCTTTAAAAGGATTGCTCGCGGCGAACTCTGCGACGAATGCTTTGCTCTTTTTGAAATCACTTGAACTCAATACACCCTTTGCTAGCTTCTCAGCTTCTTGGTCAAGAGAACGAGCCGTCTCTACCGCATTATCCGTCACGAACAGATCCGCACCATCGCCTTGGCTATAAAACTGATTCATTTGGGCTGTGAAAACCCATGAGTCAATTAATGCTGACATTGGGGAGGTTTGGTACGCTGCTTGTTGTAAGCCCTGCTCAGCATGGATCTTCCAAAGCAACACATAAGATTGATGTAAGGTGTCATCAGCAGGGTAAGATTGCGCAATGAGATCGGCCGAGTCTTCTACTCGTGTAAAAAACATCTTGGCGTATTCACGCGTCATGATCCGAGCCTGTAACTCTTGCTGAGTAAGAGGCGTAGTTTGAGTATCTAGCTTAACTTCCAAGAGAGAACAACCACTTAGCACAATGCTAAGCACCAACACTATCCAATTTCGACTCGAAACTCGTGACATATAAACCTCTGACAAAGACTAAGGGCGCGGATTGTATGAGCGCTTCGTCAGAGTATTGTCAAAAAACCTGTAAAAGTTAACGTTGGGTATTTAAATAGTCATGAGCAGAATCTACAGAGGCTTTTATCGCCATCTCTAGTTCGGCTAAATCGTGCTCGCTGATGGCTCTGGACTGCTTCATTGTCATTTCAATAGTCGCTGCAATGATCGCTAGTCGAGACGCTTTGATGCTGCCAGCCACACCTTTTAAGCTGTGCACAATGCGAGCAGCAGAGGTTTCATCCTTGGTGAGCAGAGATTTGAATCTGGTATAGTCATCTGCGTGATCTTCGACAAACACCCCTAGCAACAATTCAACAGACTCGGTATCGCCATCAAGAGTCTCTAGCATCTCTTCAATATCAATCGCTGGCTTTGAATCCGTCACACTGGCAATGTGCTTCTCTGGCTCTTGCACTTGTTCTGGTGTTCGCTGAGTTGGGGGTTGCTGAATAGAGTTTTGCTGAACCGGAACTTGTGGAATAGGTTCTTGCAAAATCGGTTCTTGTGAAATAGCTTGCGGGCTTGTCGCACAAACACTCTGCTGAGGTTGGGTATCAGAATGTTGACTCGCTGGCGTAATATCTAATACTGATGGGGGATTACTTGGCGGCGTCACCGCGGAAGAAGCAATATCGCTGTGAGAAACAATATTATTGCGAGCAGCAGTATCGTTACGAGAAGACGTATCTTTGTTGGAAGTAGAGAGAGCATCGTCCTGACTTGAATCGATGACTGGTTCCGGTCTGAGTTCTTGGTCTACTTCTTTCATCGATTTTTGGGACCTAACGCTCCACAACACTAACGCAATCATTGCCATTAAGCTTAAACCTAGCATGACCAATAATAGGGTGTACTGACGCTCATGGAACTCATCTTCAAGTTTAATGATCTGGTCGTTTACTGAATTCTTCTTGATTTTATCGACTAAATAATTGAGCTGAGCGTAATCACTCAGTAATGCTGAAGCATCAGCCAGTAATTGTTGGAGTGCATCTTGCTCTTCGGATTTTAATGAATAAGATTTTTCAAGAATAGAATCAAAGGCGCGATAAGTTGCTGATGAACTTTGGTTATCGGAATACATCGCTTCAAAAACGACGACACCAAATTCGTTGAGTAGCGGCTTTAACTTAGGGGAAAGTTCAGTATCTGTGCGTAACACTTTGATGTTATCGACGATATCTTGCACCTGACTTTCTATCGGAATGAATTCATCAAATTTTTCTAAAAATTGATCGGCAACGTAAAGCAGTTGGTTCACATCAGGGCGAAACAAGGCGTGTTGGAAATCAGATTCAATCTGCAGTCGGATCGAATAAACCAATTGAGCATCGAGTGCTAAATCATTAATGCGAGAGACTCGCAGCGGCTCAGAGAAATAAAGCGATTGCCTCAATTCATTAACGCGAATACCGAGTTCTTCAATTTGAGCGAGCGAGTGAGAGTAAGAACGGCTTAGATTAAGGAGAGCCAGTGAAGGAAGTAGCCACAGAGCCAAGAGTGCAACCAAAAAAGTTGCGGGTCTTTTAAAGCGATTGGGCTTTGCTACTGATTGTTCCATCGATATTCCTTGTTCATGCGAACTCTAAACCATTATGTTGCTAAACATAAACAAGCGACAACAACCTGCTGTCGCTTGCTACCTAATAACTTCGGACTATGACTTATTGCGAGTCAGTTGATCACGTAAGTTCGGTGGCGTCCCTTTAATGGTTAGCGTGTCTGTCTCTGGATCGTAGAAGATACGCTCACCTAAAAGCAGACTATCAAAACTAACATTCAAACCGCCACCAGCACCAACAAATTTTGTTAGTTTACGCATAGTTGCGCGGTCTGCTGGGAAGCTGTCTTCTAACTCGTAGCCTTGCTCACTAGTATAGTCAAAGAAGCTTGTACCATCTGTGCTTGCTGGCAATTCTCCAGAAAGTTCACGAACTTGAACTTCATCACCCGCTTTAAGCTGTTCGTTACAGTAATCCGCAACTTGTTTTTTATAGCTGATTGCTTCTTCTTTCTCTAACTTAGAGTCAGAAACAAAGTCTTCTACCGCTTGCATCAATACTTGGTTTTGCTGCTTAGCATCCAAGCCTACTTCTGCTTGAAGGAAGTCTAAGAAGAAGTCAGCGACTTTACGACCAACGCGCCCTTTAATATAAGTAAGGTAACGGTTTGACTCTTTGTCTGTGTCGTATGTTGAAAGATCAAGGCGCGCAACAATATCCATCTTCGAGATATCAAGGTAATCCGTCGCACTAATATCTAGCCCTTCGGTCACTTTCAAACTTTGGTTTGAAGGCAGTAGTCCGATGAAAAGGTAGTCTGTCGCCAGTGATTGATATTCAGCCAGTACCAAAGTTCCTTCATCAGCAAAAGGATACTTTGAAAGCTCATCTTTTAGACGTAGCGCACTTTTTTGAGAGAAATCATAAAAACTTTGTTCTCCAGCTCGAAATTCATGCAACGACTGCTGGAACTCGCTGTCGGATTTGAAAGAACCAAATCCTTTACCTGCTTTTGAATTAAAAACTCGGTGAAGTTCAGCGACTAGGTTTTCAGATGCTGTATCGTTTTCTAGAGATTCAGCACGATAGTTAACAATCAGCTCTTCCTGATCGTTCTTGCTTAGCTGGTGTAAAATTACGTTGGAAAGGTGAAGGCTCATAGTGAAAATATTACCGTTCAGGTTTCAGTTGTTGTGCATAGTAGGTTATCATAAGCCGCTTTTACTATCATTATTAGAGTCCTTATGCCGATTATATCTAAATACACAGATGATCAAGTTGAAAAAATCCTAGCTGAAGTAGGTGCTGTACTGACTAAGCACAAAGCTTCACCTGAGCTTTCATTGATGATCGCTGGAAATATCGCAACCAATGTCTTAAATCAGAACGTTGCTGCTTCACAACGCAAAAGAATTGCTGAAAAATTTGCCGAAGCTTTAATTTCTTCTCTTGAAGATAAAAAGTCTCACTAAGTTTGATTGACGGAAAAAGAATTATAAATGGTAGACAGCGCAAACTCATATAGCGATCGTGTATCTCGACTGGTAGGTTGGGGCCACTGGTTTGCATTTTTCAACATCATTGCTGCGATGTTGATTGGTACTCGTTATATTACTCAATCTGCTTGGCCGGAAACCCTATTGGGTCAATTCTATTTGGCTGCATCATGGGTTGGTCATTTTGGATTTTTGGTGTTCGCGCTCTATCTATTAGTGCTGTTCCCACTCACTTTTATTCTTCCGTCGAGGAAGTTATTACGTTTGGTTGCCGTTATCTTCGCAACCATAGGTTTAACTGTCCTACTGATTGATACTCAAACGTATCAAAATATAAACCTCCACCTGACACCTGTCGTGTGGGAGGTTTTATTCAGTGGAGAGGAGTCTGCACTCACTTCTGATTTGCAGCACCTCTTCATTGTAATGCCACTAATCTTCTTATTGCAGCTAGGTCTGTCTGAGTGGGTTTGGCGTAAGCAACGTAAACTGTCTCATAAACACATTGGCCGTCCTATTACTGCCGTCTTCTTCTTGTGTTTCATCAGCAGCCACTTGACCTACATGTGGGCTGATGCGTATTTCTACAACCCAATTACAAGCCAGAAAGCGAATTTCCCACTGTCTTATCCTATGACAGCAAAAAGCTTTATGGAAAAGCATGGTCTATTAGACCGTGAAGAGTATTTACAGCGTTTAGAAGCGAACCAAGAGAACGTAAACTTAGTTAGCTACCCGCTAGAAAAAATTCAATACAACCGCCGCAGTGCTGATCTTAATATTCTGCTTGTGAGTGTGAATAATCTTCGCGCTGATGCTCTCAATAGCACTGCAATGCCAAGCAGCTATGCCTATGCACAACAATCGATCAACTTCACTAATCACTACAGTTCAAGTAACGACATGTTTGGTATTTTCGGATTGTTCTATGGCCTTCCTAGCAGTTACGCAAGCAGCATCAAAGCACAAGGCTCGAGCGCAGTACTGCTCGATGTGCTAGATCATCACAATTATACACTTGCCGCTTTTAGCGGTGATGACTTTGACGACGCCCTTTACCCGGAAGTCATCTTCCGAGGCCGTGATGCGCTCCCAGAGCAAGCAACAGATGATGACCAAAGCGCAATACAAGCTTGGTCTGAATGGGTTCAATCACCACAAGCAAAAAGCCCTTGGTTTAACTTTATTGAGCTAACAACGCTCGATAACTTCTCTAGTTACGAAACAGATGTGACGTTGACTACCGCTGAACGTTTTACTGCAGATTACCAAAAATCGACTCAAGCGGCTGATGTTCAGTTAACGAAAATCTACGCAGAGTTGGAGCGCCTAGATCTTCAAGACAACACAGTGGTTATCATTACCTCTAACCATGGTACTGAATTTAACGAGACGAAAACCAACAGTTGGGGCGCAAACTCCAATTACAGTCGTTACCAACTACAAGTGCCTCTGTTCATCAAATGGCCAGGTAAGTCAGCATCTGAATATACTCACCGTTCTAGTCACCTAGATGTGTCAGTCACGCTAATGCAAGAGCTATTAGGTGTATCTTCGAACCCTACAGATTTTAGTAGTGGACGTAGCCTGTTTGATGAGCGTAGAAGAAAATGGATTCTTGCAGGAGACTCACGTGAACTTGCTCTTGTTACTGACCAACAAACAACGGTGTTAGATAAGTTTGGTAACTACAAATTGTACGATCAGAATTACAAACGTCTGAAAGATGTAAGCCCTCGCTTGCCAGTGTTGATGCAAGGCCTTACTGAGTTACAGCGGTTCTATACCAAAAATGACTAAATGATCATCAAAAAGAAAAGGGAAGCCAATGGCTTCCCTTTTTTATTGCCGTGAATGATTAGAAAACAAGCAACAAAACAAAATTATGAAAATTAAGGGTTTACAAGATCCTCTGCCCCTTATATTATTCACGCCACTGGAGGGATGGCTGAGTGGTCGAAAGCACCGGTCTTGAAAACCGGCAACCGTTAATAGCGGTTCTAGGGTTCAAATCCCTATCCCTCCACCACATTTAAGAAAGCCGCTGAGAAATTAGCGGCTTTTTTGCATCTAGCGTAAAGTTAATCGAATCTAAGAGTCAGTTAGTCAACCAGTCCAAGTCCTTAACTATCGGAATCTGATTTAAACCTGTTTCTCATGGCAACTTCAAGCCTATTACCGCTCTGTTGTACTTAAACATATGGCATAGGTACCTGACTCATTCCTCTTATAACCCATCGAAATTCGACGTCACAGTTACAACAAAACATCCCTGCCAATAAACATGTAGACCTACGCCATCAATGCATAACCAAGTAACTTGAAGAATTGGAGGATGTTTATTGGAATAGTGCCCTAGGTTTCTTCAGGTTGTCATTGTGAATACATAACGATAAAAAAATCCAGAGGCTTCATCTAAGTCTCTGGATTTCTAAATTTGGCTTGAGCGCTACTTTAATTAAGCGTTTTCTTGCTTAGTTTCTTGCTGCTCTGCTTGCTTCTTTTGTTCAGCTTCTTTTGCTTTTTCTTCGTGGTTTGAACCACCACATCCGCCACAACAGCTCATAATCATTCTCTCTTTAATTGTATTTAAGTAACTCATTAAGGTCATAATATTAAAGATGCATTTTAAATGCAACTTTAATGTTAGCCAAATTGGCTGCTTGGTGTCTTGAGGTATTTAAGCCCTTGGTTTTATTAAAATTGGTAAGTACAACACAACGAAACAACTGTACGCGACAACCCACAGAGCACTCGATAAGGTGATGATAGAGACAATATTATTGGTAAAGTATCCACCAAATACTCGAACAATAAAGGCAAAAACAATGGCAATTAACGCCGCAGTCATTATTTTACCAATCGCAATAGCTCGACCTGTATGTCCTAGAGAGACGCGTGAGATCATTGATAAGATCATCACCCCCATTACACCCACGGTTAAGGCATGAATCGCTTGTGATTGTGTGACCAATGACGAAATGATCGAAACGCCATACAAGACCAATCCTAACGAAATGGCCCAGTAGCTTAAGTGTAAAGACCACACAAGAGGAGTCTTAAAAGCGACCCATATTTTCCACCTTACCGCCCTAACCGCATTTGCCAGGCCACTGACAATAAACACGCTAGCAACGATATCTTGTGGAACTGGAAGTATCTGAAAGCTCAACACAACGGCGAAAATCGTGCTCACGATGCTCAGCTTTTCAAGCCATGGTAATGCAGGGGTTCGTGGTGTCTGTGTGCCATTCGCGGTAAACATAGGAAAGACTCGTCCACCCATAATGCACATGACTAGAGTCACCAACAGCACCATGCTTGTGCTAGCTTGTGAAATTAAGATTGGCTGCTGAAATAGAACACCATAGTGCATCGCCGCATTGGCAAAAGTCATTAGCAGCAAAATGGGAACGAACAATAGATTTCGCCAAAGTTTCACACTGACAATATTGTGAGCAAGATAAATGACAGCGATAGGCAAAAACAGTAAATCGAGCCCAGCCACCAACCAAGGGCTAAAGACATTAGGTAGGAACATGGCTATTCTCGCACACAGCCAGATAACCAGAAGTATCATTAACCCACGTCCGTTAATACTGCGGACACCTGTCCAATTTTGTACGGCCGTCAGTAAAAAACCAACCACGACAGTTGCTGCAAAGCCAAATAACATTTCATGAATATGCCACCACATTGCTCCGCCATAAACATTCAGAGTTGCGCTACCATTCCAAAACGCGGCCCAACCAACTAGAGCTGCAACGCTAAAAAGTGATGCAAACAAAAAAAACGGTCGAAACGCGAGCTCAAAAAATGCCGTCATTGAAACGCCATTGTTAGGGGGTTGATTTAAATCTTTCATCATCGTAAACCTAGCGAGTAAACAAAACTTGCTTACTTAAATAACGTCAACCGCCAAAAGTTGCCCTAGTTTGTAGCTGTGCCCTTCGCCGAGGAGATCTTGCAAGCTATAAGCGTCTAAGCATTTGTAAAAACACTCTTGAGCTTCAGCAAAGATTGTTTTCAATTGGCAATTTGGTGTAATAACACAGCTATTATCCTCGCCAAAACACTCAACCAAGTTACGCTTGTCTTCTAACTCTCGAACTAACGTACCGATGTTGATCTGACTTGGATGGCAACTGAGTTTCAAACCACCATTTTTTCCTCTTGTAGCGATCAGGTGCCCTTTGAGGTTGAGTTGCTGAACGATCTTCATTAAGTGGTTTTTAGAAATACCATAACTGTTAGCAATGTCGCCGATGGTGCTAAGAGATTGGTTGTTGATCGCTAAATAGATCAGAACGCGTAGGGAATAATCAGTGTAACGTGTGATATGCATGTTGGGATATTTCACTCTATAAGATGTATTTATTATGAATCTTATGAGTAATAAAGGCAAGTTAACCTAATGAGGAGTAGTAGCTAAGCACCAAGAAGCTAAGGCTGCGATCTTAATGACGTTTCTCACATCTGTTGTATGAGATCCTATCTCCATCTTCCTTTCTCAAACGAGATCTAATCCTCTAAGTCGAAGCGATCAGAAACATTTTTCGATATATTTTCACTCTGACAATATAAAAACACACAAACTTGTTCATAAAAAAAGCAGTCAGTTAATAAGGGTATTTACAAGCGAATCACACCACTATATTATTCGCGGCACTGGAGGGATGGCTGAGTGGTCGAAAGCACCGGTCTTGAAAACCGGCAACCGTTAATAGCGGTTCTAGGGTTCAAATCCCTATCCCTCCACCACATTAAAGAAAGCCGCTGAGAAATCAGCGGCTTTTTTGTATCTGGAGCTCACGGAGCTCAACGGTTCAGCTATTCACAGCCAATGCAGCGTTGAGTAACTGCATATGAATGGGCACCAAGTCTTGATGTTGAGTGCGGTACCCGCCACCGACTACGCATGCCATCGGAATAGACTCTGATTTCGCTAATTCAATCATCAAACAGTCGCGCTCAAATATCCCTTGTGTCGAGACATTCAAATAACCCAGTTCATCGTCTTGATGGATATCGATCCCCGCATCATAAATAATCAGATCAGGTTGGTGATGCGCAATCGCCAACTTGGTGACTTGTTCAAAACAACGCAAAAACTCCTCATCTTTAGTTTCACGGCTTAACGGCACATCTAAATCAGATAACGGTTTACGCGCAGGGAAGTTCTTATCGCAGTGGAATGACAGAGTAATAATCTCATCGCTCTCTTGGCAAAGTGTCGCTGTACCATCGCCATGGTGAACATCACTGTCGACGATAAGCACTTTATCTATATGCTCAAAGGTTAATGCGTGCTTGGCCGCCAAGACCAGATCATTCAACAAACAGAAGCCACTGCCAAAATCTCGGTGCGCATGATGATAGCCACCGCTGAGATGAATCGCTAAACCACTCTCGATGGCCATTTCAGCGGCCAAGCAGGTTCCACCACTTGAATAGAGTGTCCTTTCTATAAGCTGTTCACTCCACGGAAAGCCGATACGTCTCATTTTTGCTGCTGGCAAATTTCCAGAAACTAGCAAATCGACATATTCACCATCGTGTACCTGCTTTACTTGTTCTACCGAAACAGGCATTGGCTGGAACATTTCGAATGCATTACCCCATTTTGGATCGCTATCCATGTGGTGCGTCACAGCACTGTGCAACAGTTGATATTTATTGATTGGATAACGATGCCCTTCTGGTAAAGGCAACTGAGAATAAATTGGATGGTAAATTAAAGGAGTCATAGATCGGGCGTATTACGTATCAATCTCAAAATCATAACAGTCTCAGACTTGGCGACAACCTTAATTAATGATAATGGTTATCATTACCTTTAATTAATTCCAGAGACAACAATGAAAAACGTAATACTCATCTGTGGTGTGATCTGTGGTTCGATGGCTGCAGTAATGATTTTTGTAGGTATGCTAATAGCCAGTTGGTGGAGCGTTGATTTTCTCGTGTTAAGCCATCAAACTTAACTAATTGAACTGAAAAGGAATCACCATGAGCGTTATTTTTATTACTGGAGCAAATCGCGGCATTGGCTTAAGCCTGACTCAACAATACTTGGAAGGTAGCCACAAGGTGTACGCGACTTATCGTGATGCCAATTCAGCAAAAGAACTGCTCTCTCTCGCAGACCACAACAGCAATCTGACCTGCATTCAATTAGAGATAACCGATTACCAAGCAGTGAGCCACCTCACTTCGCAAATAGAGTCGATTGATATCTTGATCAACAACGCTGGCTACTATGGTCCTAAAGGTTATGGTCTGGGTAATACCGATGTCGAAGAGTGGCGCCGTGTATTCGAAGTCAACACCATTGCGCCATTGAAGCTTGTCGAGACTCTATTACCTCTTATAGAAAGTAGTGACGTCAAAAAGATCGCCTGCCTGTCTTCTAGAGTCGGTAGCATGTCCGAGAACACCTCAGGAGGCGGGCTACATCTATCGCTCCTCCAAAGCCGCTCTAAACTCCGTTGTGAAGAGCTTAAGTAACGACTTAACCGATAACGGCGTTACGGTGTTAGCTCTGCATCCTGGTTGGGTACAGACCGAAATGGGCGGCCCTAATGCTCTGATCGACACCGACACTTCAGCTTCCGGCCTTATTAAAGTCATCGAGTCAGCGAATACTGAAGTAAGTGGTCACTTCTTCAATTTCGATGGCAGCGAAATAGACTGGTAGCCCGCAGATGAATGATGGCCCTCTCTCAAACCTAGTTAAGCACTCAACACTGTTTTGTCTGACGGTGACGCTAGCTGGCTGTTTTAGTGATGGCCCCGGAGACTTATTCGACGACTACCAAACCAAGATAGCCAGAGTACAAGATGCTGACGAGATAAAAGAGGAATGGGAATTTGAAAGCCTACCGAGAAAACGAGAACTGCTGCTTGACGTGCCCTCGCTTTCTATCGGTCTCATCGACAGTTACCAGCTTCGTCAGTGTGGATTGTTCAATCTGATTGCAGAAAGAAATTCGGTTCTGGGCAAAGTCGCGGATGAGTTTCGTAATTACGACTATCAAGTCGCGTTACTTGCAGGTGTTGGGAAATGTTTATCCGGTAGCGAATTAGACCCTGAGGTCGTAGAGCTACTGAAAGAAATCGAGCAGCAGAAACTCACACAGTTTCCGCTGCACCAGTGGAATCTAATCTATGCCAGCGATGCCATGCAGTCGCAAATGCGTGGTAGTCAGTGGTTACGTGCTGATATCGGCGATCAGGTACGACAAACCAGTGATGCCTTAGAACATATCAATCAAGCGTTAAACGTTCCGCTCGTTTCGGGAAAGACTACTGAGGTTCAAGAAGTATTAGAAAAGAGCTCTACGCTCGGGGATTTATACTACTCGCTCACGCGAGCTTCGGCCGAACTTGATACCATCACCAAACAGCTGACAACTTTTGATCACAATATCATCTGTGGTAAACAACGAGACACGACCAAGTTTCGTTATCTCAACAATGTGTTCGAGCAGCAATATATAGGCAAAGTTCAGCCGTACATGGCGCAGCTGGATGGCTATTATCAGCAGTTAGCCCCGCAACTTGGGATGTTTGACGCGCAACCTGAACTGCACAGTTATTACTTTCCCATCCAAGATGCACATCAAGCTTTTCGAGCATCAACTCGCCGCCATGTTGATTATTGGCAGCAGCTGTTTAAACGTTGTGGGCGCAAGGTCGGTCGTTAATATTGATTCCCAATATCAATAATGGGTGTTGTTAGCTTTCAGTTTCTAACTGATTAACTTTTAGCGCCTTTCTTCGCGTAAGTCTTCTTCCTTGTCCCACCGCCTTTACGGCGCTTGAATGCTGGTCTTTCAACTTTAGGCAGATGACGCAGAGATTCAGGGACTTCACCTGTTTTTACCTTACCCATTAAGCCATCGATCTTACTTTCTAGCGCTTGCATGAAGGGTTGATACGCTTGGTTTCGTTCAGCCATGCCTTGCAACTGATGCTCCCAGTGAGCCGTCATGTCTGGAAAGGTCGAGTCCTCAGGTAAGGCATGAATCAATCCTCTTCCCGCCGGGCTACTGTGAATGCTTTTACCTTGGCGAGTTAGCAACTGCCTTTTGAATAGAGTATCGAGAATACCCGCGCGGGTTGCTTCCGTTCCAAGGCCATCGGTCTCTTTCAAAATGGCTTTAAGGTCTTTGTTCGCGACAAAGCGCGCGATACCTGTCATCGCTTGTAGCAAGGTCGCTTCTGTGAAGTGCTTTGGTGGTTCGGTTTTCTTATCACCAATAATACCTTCACGACAAGTCAGCACCGTTCCTTTATCCAATGGGGGAACCGTATCTGTGCCGTCGCCTTTCTCTTCGGTGTCCGTTTTCCCCATCAACACCTTCCAACCTGGGCTAATAAGTTGTCGCCCCTTTGCGATGAACACACCACCAGCAATATCAAAGACTAACTTGGCATCGGCAAAAATAGCAGGTGGGTAGAATTGCATTAGATACTGGCGAGCGATTTGCTGATAGATTTTCATCTCGTTGGCAGACAGGCCGTTCACCGATGACTTTTTCGGAGTAGGAATTATCGCGTGGTGAGCATCGACCTTGCTGTCGTTCCATGCTTTGGATTTAAGAGAAAGATCCGCACCTTGAGCACCACTTTTCAGCTCTTTCGCATTGTTAGCGATGGCATCCACGACCGACTCTCTTTGCGAGTAGTGATCCTTAGGTAGATAGCGGCTGTCAGAACGTGGGTAAGTGATGAGTTTGTGTTTCTCATACAATGACTGACAAGTGTCGAGTACCTGTTGAGCGCTCATACCAAAACGCTTAGACGCATCAATCTGCAGAGCTGACAGCGAATAAGGCAGTGGCGCCGCTTGTTTGCTTTGCTTTTGCTCTGATTCCGTCACCGTCGCGGGTTGATTCGCAATTCGGTTAGCGACATTCTCAACCAGTTTTCGATTGAGCACCCGGCCTTCTTCATCTTGCCATGGCTTACATGCTTCGCTTGGTTTCCAACGTGCTCGAATATCAAAGCTCTGGCCGTTGTTTTGATAAGGGATCAGCGCATGCAGAGTAAAATAATCTTTCGGAATGAAGTTCTCGATCTCTTCATCACGCCTTACGACCAAACCAAGTACAGGCGTTTGCACTCGCCCTACCGACAACACGCCTTGGTAGCCCGCCTTTTGGCCAAGTAAGGTATAGGCGCGAGTCATGTTCATGCCATATAACCAATCGGCTCTAGAGCGTGCCAAAGCTGAAATTGATAGTGGGATAAAGTCACGGTTACTGCGCATTTGAGAGAGCGCACGTTTTACGGCAGGTAAGTTCAAGTCACTGATCAGTAGCCTGTCCATCGACTCTTTCTTAGCCTTGGATACTTTGCAGTAATCAATCACTTCATCAACTAGCAACTGCCCTTCTCTATCCGGGTCACCCGCATGGACAATTTGGGTCGCGTCCTTCAATAGCTTTCGGATCACCGTAAGCTGCTTACTTGAAGTCTTACGCGGTCTCAGCTGCCATTGCTCTGGCACAATAGGAAGATCAGCGAGGTTCCATTTCTTGTAACGGTCGTCATAAGCGTCTGGCTCAACCTGCTCCAATAAGTGTCCAATACACCAAGTCACCACATCTCCATTGCCACATTTGATAAACCCTTGGTCTTTCTTTTGTGGATTAGGTAGTGCGGCGGCGATCGCGCGGCCTAGGCTTGGTTTTTCAGCAATAATAAGGCGAGACATGTTTTTCCAGATGCTACAAACAATTAGGGCCACATTATCTAATGTGGCCCCTAGAAATCAAGGAAAACTGGTTGTTTATACAGTTAGCATTCAACAATTCGTTGTGTCGTTGTTTTACTGACGAGATCTATAAGAACTCAACGAACTTTGAGAAGTCACGCTCTGGCACTTTCATTGGCGTACAGCCCGGAGTACCTAGGTATAGGAAACCAACAATTTCATCGTCGCCTTCTAAGCCGAAAGCTTGGTGCACTTCAGGGTGGAACATCCATTTACCTGAACGCCAAAAACCTTGGAAGCCTTGTGCAACTGCGGCCATTTGCATTGCTTGCGCAGCACAACCCGCAGACAGGTGTTGTTCGAATGCTGGCACTTTTTCGTGCTCAGTTACCTTTGCGATGATAGTGATCACCATTGGAGCTCGAAACGGCGCTTTTTTAACTTTCTCAATGACCGCTTCTTCGCTCTCGTCAGCTTGTGCTGCACGAACCAAAATATCAGAGAGCTTCTGTAACCCTGAGCCTTGTGCGATAACAAAACGCCATGGTGTCAATGCGCCGTGGTCTGGAGCACGTAAGCCCGCTTTAATGATATTTTCTAACGCCACACCTTCAGGTGCCGGATCAGAGAGTTTTGCGATTGAGCGCCTGTTGAGCAATAGATCCAAAGCATCCATTTGAAGTCCTTACTAATTTTTATTGTTTGTATAATTGAACTGTAGCACAGAACACAAACGATAATAAATCTCAACGGCTGTCTATTTGAAGCAATATTTGAAACGACACTAGAAACAACAAAGGCCCCTAAATCTATGACTTAGGAGCCTTATTTACAAGTTTCGTTCAAGTTTATGAACGGGTGTATTCTGCTTGTTGTTAGAGCTTAATCGCTAACTCAACACCTTGACGAATTGCGCGCACCGCATCCAGTTCACCCGCGTAATCGGCACCACCTATAACGTGCAGTTTGCCACCAAACTCTTGCCACATGTCTTCGAATGGACGAACCGAAACTTGGCCCGCACACACAATAACGGAATCGGCATCGAGTATCTGATCTTTCTTACCAACGCTGATGTGCAGACCTTGATCGTCAATCTTGTTGTAGCTCACGCCACCAAGTAAGTTCACACCACGTTTTTCTAGAGTGCGCTTATGAATCCAGCCAGTAGTTTTACCTGGGCCTTTACCCACTCGACCGGCTTTACGCTGCATCACCCAAACCGTTTTATCACTGAACGAATCAGGGTAAGGATAAAGTCCACCTGGGTGCTCCATATTCTTATCAATGCCCCACTCATGCAGCCAGTCGTCCAAGCTATGAGAAGTCGGCTCTGTCAGCATAGTTGCCACATCAATACCAATACCACCGGCACCAACAATCGCGACTTTTTCGCCTACTGGCGTCTTTTCACGAATCAAGGTTTGATAGTCGACTACGTTTTCTTGATCTATCCCTTCAATATCAAGCTTTCTGGGTTCAACACCAGCAGCCATCACGACTTCATCGTACTTCAACAACATCTCAAACGTCGCTTCAGTATCCAGTTTTAAGTTCACGCCTGATGCATCTATTTGGTTAGCAAAGTAACGAATCGTTTCTCTGAACTCTTCTTTACCCGGAATCTGCATTGCCAATCTAAATTGTCCACCGATGCGGTCATTTTTCTCTATCAGATCAACCTTATGCCCACGCTGTGCCAACGTTGTTGCACAAGCTAAACCTGCTGGCCCAGCACCGACGACGGCAATGGTTTTGGTTGCTTGAGCTGGTTGCACAACAATTTCAGTTTCGTAACAAGCGCGAGGGTTCACCAAGCAGCTCGCTCGTTTGCCTTTGAATACGTTATCAAGACACGCTTGGTTACAACCGATACAGGTGTTAATGAACTGCGCTTGGTCTTGAGCGGCTTTATTAACAAAGTCAGGGTCAGCCAAGAATGGACGAGCCATTGATACCATGTCGGCCTGTCCTGAACTGAGGATACGTTCGGCCTCTTCTGGCGTGTTGATTCGGTTACACGTCACCACTGGGATCGACACGTATGGTTTTACTTTTTCCGTCACCCAAGAGAATGCCCCTCTTGGAACTTGTGTCGCAATAGTTGGGACACGAGCTTCATGCCAACCAATACCGGTATTAATAATGGTCACGCCCGCTTCTTCTAGCTTCTGAGCCAGAAGTACAACATCTTCGAATGTGCTGCCTTGCTCAACCAAATCCAGCATCGATAAACGGAAAATAATGATGAAATCTTTACCCACCGCTTCGCGAATCGATTTAACGATCTCTAGTGGGAAACGCATACGCTTCTCATAAGAACCGCCCCATTCGTCATAACGCATGTTGGTACGTTTACAGATAAATTGGTTAATCAAGTAACCTTCGGAGCCCATGATCTCTATGCCGTCATAGCCAGCAACCTGAGCTAGCTCTGCACTGTTGGCAAAAGCACCGATGGTCTTTTTAATTTGACGAGGGCTCATCTCACTCGGTGCAAACTTAGCGATTGGCGCTTTGATGCCCGAAGCACTTTGCGCGAATGGGTGCATTGCATAGCGGCCAGCATGCAGCAACTGAAGAGCAATTTTACCGCCATGCTTATGCACGGCCTCGGTAACAACTTGGTGAGCTTTTGCGTGCTTAACTTTACTGAACTCAGCACTAAATGGGGTCAATCTGCCACGTAAATTAGGAGAGAAACCACCGGTAACAATAAGGCCAACGCCTCCTTTTGCTCGCTCTTCATAAAACGCGGCAAGCTTGTGGAGGCCTTCTTTATTTTCTTCTAAACCCGTGTGCATTGATCCCATCAATACACGGTTACGTAACTGAGTAAATCCAAGATCGAGTGGTTCGAGTAAATGTGGGTACATGGCAGACATCACTTCTATTATTATATCCTTGTGGTCTGACCACAATATAACTCAATCACCAAAAGTTCAAACAACCGTTTACATTTTTGTAACACCGATCATAATGCAGGACGCATTAATCGTTCAGAAACCCTTAATTTGACTACACTTAATGAGAATATATATCGATTAACAATTCTTGGTGTAGTTTGAGCTAGGGAATTATCGTAGGATATTAAGCAGTTCATATTATTGAGATTAATAGTACTGTTGCTTGTTAAAGCCACGTGATCTCACTGCGGAGACATAATGAAAAAGATATTCAAATTTATAGGCATGATCTTTAAAGGGATTTGGAAGCTCATCACGTTTGTGCGTCTTGCGCTGGTTAACCTTTTCTTTTTACTCAGTATCGCCATCATCTACTTTGTATACTTCCACTCAGACACAACTCAACCCACTGTTCCACAGGAATCGGCTTTAGTACTTAACCTGTCTGGCCCTATCGTGGAGCAAAGTCGCTATATCAATCCGATGGATTCGGTCACGGGTTCACTGCTTGGCAAAGACCTTCCAAAAGAAAATGTCCTGTTTGATATTGTTGAAACAATTCGCTACGCCAAAGACGATGACAAAGTAACTGGTATCGTTTTAGCACTGAAAGAGTTGCCAGAAACCAATCTGACCAAGCTGCGCTACATAGCTAAAGCACTCAACGAGTTCAAAGCAACTGGCAAACCAATTTATGCGGTGGGTGACTTTTACAACCAAAGCCAATACTACCTAGCCAGCTACGCAACTAAAGTCTTCCTATCACCAGATGGTGGGGTTCTTCTTAAAGGCTACAGTGCTTACTCGCTATTCTACAAAACTCTATTACAGAAGCTTGACGTAAATACACATGTATTCCGCGTCGGTACTTATAAGTCTGCAATCGAACCTTTCATTCGCGACGATATGTCAGACGCAGCGAAAGAGTCAGCTTCTCGTTGGTTGGGTCAACTGTGGGGAGCATACGTTGATGACGTAAGCAACAACCGCCAGATCGATGCTAAAACCTTGAACCCAAGCATGGACTCTTTCTTAAAAGACCTTGAGTCGGTTGATGGCGATATCGCAAAACTGGCAGAGAAGCTTGGTTTAGTTGACGAACTGGCAACTCGCCAACAAGTTCGTCTAGAGCTCGCAGACGTCTTCGGCAGTGACGGTCAAGACAGCTATAACGCGTTGGGGTACTACGAGTACCGTACAACCATGCTTCCTGACCTAACAAGTGAATCGCACGATGTCGCTGTAATTGTTGCTAGCGGCGCAATTATGGATGGCAAACAGCCACGTGGCACCGTTGGTGGTGATACCACGGCCGCACTACTCCGCCAAGCGCGCAACGACGACAAAGTAAAAGCGGTTGTACTTCGTGTAGACAGCCCAGGTGGTAGCGCGTTTGCTTCAGAAGTTATCCGCAATGAAATAGAAGCGATCAAGCAAGCAGGTAAACCTGTTGTGGTTTCTATGTCTAGCCTGGCTGCTTCTGGTGGTTATTGGGTCTCGATGGGCGCAGACAAGATTTTGGCTCAACCAACCACACTAACGGGTTCAATTGGTATCTTCAGTGTTATCACAACCTTCGAAAAAGGACTGAACGATATTGGTGTTTACACTGATGGCGTTGGTACGTCGCCTTTCTCTGGCCTTGGTATTACAACAGGGCTTAGCGAAGGCGCGAAAGATGCGTTCCAAATGGGCATTGAAAACGGTTACCGCCGATTCATCAGCCTAGTTGGAGAAAACCGTGGCATGGAAGTCGATGCTGTCGACAAGATTGCTCAAGGCCGAGTATGGACAGGCCAAGATGCAATCGAGAAAGGTCTAGTCGATGAAATTGGTGATTTTGATGATGCGATTACAGCTGCGGCTTCACTTGCAGAGCTTGAAACCTACAACATTTACTGGGTAGAAGAGCCTCTTTCAGCCACTGAACTATTTATTCAAGAATTTATGAACCAAGTTCAGATGTCGATAGGCCTTGATATTCAGTCAATGATTCCAAGCAGTTTACAGCCTGTTACTCAACAGTTAGCTCAAGATAGCCAACTGTTAGGTAACTTTAACGACCCACAAGGTCGATATGCTTTTTGCTTAAACTGCCAAGTTCAATAAGATAAGCTCAACGCTTTGTTATCAAGAGGCGCCTCTGTGTGAGGCGCCTCTTTTTATTGCATGATAATTCGCTATAATCGCCCCCCTGTTCCCTATATCACACTAAGTATTAATCGCCATGGAAAGAAAACACATCTATATCGCGTATACCGGCGGCACAATTGGCATGCAGAAGTCTTTGGACCACGGCTATGTCCCAGTCGCAGGTTTTATGGATAAGCAGCTAGCTGGCATGCCTGAATTCCATCGCCCAGAAATGCCTGAGTACACCATTCATGAATACTCTCCATTGATGGACTCTTCAGATATGACACCACTTGATTGGCAGACTATTGCTGATGATATTCGCGCGAACTACGATAAGTACGATGGTTTCGTTATCCTACACGGTACAGACACAATGGCTTACACCGCCTCTGCTCTGTCTTTCATGCTGGAAAACCTCGGCAAACCTGTGATTGTTACGGGCTCTCAGATCCCATTGGCAGAGTTACGTTCAGACGGACAAGCAAACCTGCTAAATGCTCTGCACATTGCAGCGAACTACCCGATCAACGAAGTGACACTGTTCTTCAACAACAAGTTGATGCGCGGTAACCGCAGTACAAAATCACACGCTGATGGCTTCAATGCGTTTACCTCTCCAAACCTAACTCCATTGCTAGAAGCGGGTATCAATATCCAGATCAGCAATAACGTTAAGGTAAACGAACAACCCGAAGGTGCTTTCAAGGTTCATAACATTACTCCGCAACCCATCGGTGTAATTACAATGTACCCAGGAATCTCGCATGAGGTGATTCGCAACACGCTACTACAGCCTGTAAATGCAATGATTCTGCTTACTTTTGGTGTTGGTAACGCACCGCAAAATCAAGAACTACTTCAACACTTAAAAGATGCCTCAGAACGAGGTGTGATTGTGATGAACCTAACTCAGTGTTTGGCAGGTAAAGTCAACATGGGTGGTTACGCGACGGGTTGTGCACTAGCAGAATCGGGCGTTATCAGTGGTTACGATATGACACCAGAAGCGGCACTGGCGAAATTACATTATCTATTGAGCCAAGATTTAAGCTACGAAGAAGTGAAAGCTCAAATGCAACAAGTGTTACGCGGTGAGATGAGCTTATAAGCCTATCCTGCGATTCGTTTAGCCGAGGGCTTACCTTTAATCAAGCCCCTCACGTAAACCTGAACTAAATCGTATTATTGTTTATAAATAAACAGCTTAACTGTAAAAAAGGGGTGGCACTGTGCCACCCCTTTGTTGTAATTTAAGCCTAATGATTAGGATTAACTCTAACAATATCTTCTTGGTCGGACTTAAACTGCTTCTTTAGTTCAGACTTTGATTTAAAGCTAATTTCTCCGCCGGCTGCAATTGTCATATGTTGAGCTTCAGAGTTATGTTTCGATTGATACAACATAACCGCCTGCATACACGAGTCGCGCTGTTCTTTAGAGAGCGCCGTTCCTTCTGGCCATTTCCCCGTTTCAACTGCATAGTTTAAACGTTCGTAGACCTCGGGGGTCATTGCGCTAAGAAGTTGTTCTGCATCCATGGTAAGGCCTTAGTTTTAACAATTTTCACCAGAAAATAACCCGTATCAGAATTGAGTCAAGAACCTGACTGAAAATAAGTGTATTTGATCACAAGTGAAGGAATATGAAAATTATGAAATGGTTGGTACTAAGCCTATTGCCTTTCACTCTGGTTGGGTGTTTTGACGGGAACAAAAATACCGCTCAATTGTGCGAAAGCAACCCGTGGCTTCAGTGTAAAAAGTTAAATATGAACGACGGACAGTGCCGTGTCGCACGTACCGACCTCGTCTGGCATCGATTTGAAGCAAAAGAAAACCCCAGCGATACCAATAAGATTAAAGAATTCGAATTAGTCACTACTTACAAAAAGTGTCTAGAGCTTGCTGCACAGATCGAAACGATTGATCAATCCAAACTTCAAGAACGTCGCTTCATCTCCTTAATGAATAGTATCGAAGAGTCTGAACGTATTGTTGACGAACTCTCGCGATCAAATACCCCGGAAACGCTTTATTTTATGTGGTCACAAACTGGGGATACCAACGCAAGACGCAGTTTCCTGCAATTAGAAGGGACAGAAGCATTAAACACAGCAGAGATGCAATATGCGCTAGCCACTTTTTATACTACCCGTGACCATGAAAAGACGCTTAAGCTACTCAACAATGCGTTAACGCTTTCTAATGGTTCGAAGGTCAACACCGAGATCTTCAAATCGATGGCGAGTATCAACCACAGCCTTGGGCATATGGAAAAGGCGTACGTGTGGGCCATGGTAGCGAAAGAGTTTGATGTACCTATTGCTTCGGAAGCAGAACTTACCGTGTTGTACCGTTTCGATGAGTCAACATACGAACAACTGAATCAAGACGCGGACAATATAGTAGAAGCTATTGAAGATGAGGTTTACAGCTCTTCAATCGTCCCTCGTTACTGATCGCACTGTTCTCGTTTTCTAGTCCAAACGTTCTATTCACGAGCTTTCAAAAAAACAGCTACCATGATGGTAGCTGTTTTCGTTTGTGCTAGAAATAACTCTGAAATACTGAGCTACTGGGCAGTTCAGTACCACTCAATCAACAAATACGCCTGTAAGGATTAGACAATTGTGACAAGTTATTTGGTAGTTTCGTCATTTTTGTTGAAAATTAACGACACAGAATTAACACAGAACCGTTCACCGGTTGTCTTCGGACCATCAGGAAAAACGTGACCTAAATGGCTATCACAAGCGGTACAACGGATCTCTACACGCTTCATTCCGTGACTTAGATCTTCTATATATCGTACTGCTTCATCATTCACTGGGGCATCAAAGCTTGGCCAACCGCACCCTGAATCATATTTGTTATCCGACAGAAACAAAGGGCTTTCACAGCATGTGCAGCTATAGACACCCGTCTTATGGTTGTGCAGTAACTTACCGCTATATGGGGCTTCGGTACCACGTTGACGACACACAGAAAATTCATCGTCCGTTAGGCGTTCACGCCAGTATTCATCAGGCTTTATCATATTTCCTCCCTTTTGAATCACGTTAATATCTCTCCACATTATCAGTTATTATATTTACTTTTTTCTATAAAGGCTTGCATATGAGTCGTTTTGTAGCACATACTTTCTCACCAGGAAACATTGTACATATACACTCATAAGTGAATCATCATTTAGAGGTATTTTACCCAACTGGAAGGGTACAGAGCCACTCGCAATGGTCAATTTTCAACCACTTACACCCAATTGTTAAGAAAAGCGTCGCTTTTTTTTGACATTAAACAAGTTAAGTCGGATTATCTATTGCAGATGTATACTGGATTCTGTAATTTTACTACCAGTTATCTTTAATCAGAAATTAAGTTGTGGAGCAACTACAATGACTATCAAAGTAGGTATTAACGGTTTTGGCCGTATCGGCCGTTTCGTATTCCGCGCAGCTCAAGAGCGTGCAGACATCGAAGTAGTAGGTATTAACGATCTAATCGACGTAGAGTACATGGCATACATGCTTAAGTACGACTCAACTCACGGCCGTTTCAACGGTACTGTTGAAGTTGAAGGCGGTAACCTAATCGTTAACGGTAAAACTGTACGTGTTACAGCTGAGCGTAACCCAGAAGACCTTAAGTGGGATGCTATCGAAGTAGACGTAGTTGCTGAAGCAACTGGTCTTTTCCTAACTGACGAGACTGCACGTAAGCACATCACTGCTGGCGCTAAGAAAGTAGTTCTTACTGGTCCTTCTAAAGATGCAACTCCAATGTTCGTAATGGGCGTTAACCAAGCATCTTACGCTGGTCAAGACATCGTTTCTAACGCTTCTTGTACTACTAACTGTCTTGCACCTATCGCTAAAGTACTTAACGATAAGTGGGGCATTGAGTCTGGTCTTATGACTACAGTTCACGCTACTACAGCAACTCAAAAAACTGTAGATGGCCCTTCTGCTAAAGACTGGCGCGGTGGCCGTGGTGCTTCTCAAAACATCATCCCATCTTCAACTGGTGCTGCTAAAGCTGTAGGCGTTGTTCTTCCAGAACTAAACGGCCTTCTAACTGGTATGGCTTTCCGTGTACCAACTGCTAACGTATCTGTAGTTGACCTAACTGTTAACCTAAAAGAAGCTGCATCTTACGAAGAAATTTGTGCTGCAATGAAAGAAGCTTCTGAAGGCGAAATGGCTGGCGTTCTTGGTTACACTGAAGACCAAGTAGTATCACAAGATTTC
Source organism: Vibrio sp. 10N.286.49.C3 (assembly GCF_041469545.1). Taxonomy (NCBI): domain Bacteria; kingdom Pseudomonadati; phylum Pseudomonadota; class Gammaproteobacteria; order Vibrionales; family Vibrionaceae; genus Vibrio; species Vibrio sp. 10N.286.49.C3. The sequence goes on along the minus strand of NZ_JBFRKT010000002.1, from coordinate 122,267 downwards.
ATCGGTGAAGTTCAAACTTCAGTATTCGATGCTAAAGCTGGTGTTGCTCTAACTGACAAATTCGTTAAAGTTGTATCTTGGTACGACAACGAAATCGGTTACTCAAACAAAGTTCTAGACCTAATCGCTCACATCTCTAAGTAATTTCTTTTTAGAAATAGCTTTAGATAAGCATTAGCGAAGACTGTTTTGAGCAGACTTTGAAAAAGGCGACCTTAGTGTCGCCTTTTTAATACCTGCTATCTTTTAAACCGCGTCTGTCTAAGCTCATCAAGATAGCCCAAACGTAAAATTCAATTCTAATACTGACTCTGCTTGTTACTCATGAAAAATCAAGCATCACTCTAGTCAGCATTTGAATTCAATTTCCTTAGAAGGATCATGTAATGGATTTATCTACTCTACCTGCACTGTCGGTACTTTCTGACAACGTCACTATCGTTGAGCACGAAGGTGTAAAACTGGTTCGTGTTATCCACGATAAAGCAAACGCAGCGATTTCGTTGTTTGGTGGTCATGTCGTGTCATTCCAACCGCAAGGTCAAGAAGACCTAATTTGGATGAGCCAACAAGCTAAATTCGATGGCAAAACGGCTCTGCGTGGTGGTATTCCAGTATGTTGGCCTTGGTTTGGTCGCATTGCAGCCCCAGCACATGGTTTTGCACGTTCAAGCGAATGGCAATTGGTTGAGCACCGTGAAAGCGAAGCTGGCGTGATTGTTAGCTTAGGTCTGAAGCCAAGCGAAGAGACGCTAGCAGTATGGCCTCATCAGTTTGATGCACGTTTGAATGTTGAGATCGGCGAGCAGCTAAAAGTAACGCTGGACGTGAAGAACACTGATTCTCAGCCATGGACTTTCTCTGGTGCACTGCACACTTACCTAAACGTTGGCGATATTCACAACACAACCACAACGGGTATGGGTGCTGAGTACATTGATAGCCTACAAGGTGGCAAGATCTGCCAAGGTGGTGCTGAACTGGCACTGACTGACACGATTGACCGCGTTTACACGCAACCAGAAGCGCAAATCTTTGTTGCTGACAAAAAGCTGGATCGCACGCTAACGGTTGAAAACCACGGTCATAACTCCGCAGTACTGTGGAACCCGTGGGCGGAAGGGGCTGCAGGTATGGGCGACATGCAAGACGACGGTTACCTAACCATGATGTGTGTCGAGTCAACACTGCACGCACCAAGCCTAGAAGCAGGCAAAACGTTACAGCCTGGTGAAAGCCACCAGCTGATTACGGTGATTGCTTCGAAATAAGCTTAAAGCTACGCCAATTAGATACGAAAATGCAGCCCATGAGCTGCATTTTTATTGCCCCTAACCCTCTCTATCTCTATCTCTATTCCCATGACCAGTTTGTAAGTTAACGCAGACAAAGCTTACCTACTCAGATTTAATACATTCCAAATTTCATTTCATATCTCATACGCCATAATTTATAAATATAACTATCAATTCATTAATTCTTATCAATTACTGCCTATGAATAAGTTCTTATGATAGGAGGCTCAATAACAAACTTATCTAAAACCACTTAACAACACCTCAATGAAGACAGGATAATGAATTCATGTTCGAGAAATACAAAAATCAAAGTGTTGGCTTCCAACTTAAGTTGGTCATTTTGCTGTGCTTACTTATCGCCTTTGGCTCTATCGCAACGCTCGTGTATCGCAATGCCTCACAAGTATTATTAGACAACACGTTAAGGGAACACCAATCCAAAGTAGAAGCGATGGCCAAAACCATATCTGGCCAATTCGATGCCTACCTGCATACCGCCAAAGTTTTAGAATCCACCTTTCGTAACGGTTACCTAGCAGGTGTTTATGTTGAGAATTACGACGTTGAGTTCAACGGTCATTCCATTCCTAACCTGACTCAATATGGTGAGAGCCTAATCAACGACACTAAACTCGTTGATAGCTTTACTCGCGACACCGGCGCTGTAGCAACCCTATTTGCCCCATTTGGCGATGACTTTATTCGCGTGTCTACTTCTCTTAAAAAACCGTCAGGGGAACGTGTTGTTGCCACAACGTTAGGCAAGGATCATCCTGGCTATAACAAACTCAAAAATGGCGAAGCTTATTACGCGCAAGTGAAGCTCTTCGGCCAACGCTACATTACCTACTACGCGCCTTTAACGAATGCACAAGGCAAAGTTAACGGTGTCTCTTTCATTGGTCTACCCGTAGAAGAGGCGACACAAAACCTGTTCGAGTCATTGCGTTCTGTCTCATGGGGCGATACTGGCTATACCATCATCGTTGACAATGAAGAAGAGCATCAAGGCCAGTACTTACTGCACCCTACTAATGCTGGAGGTGATAAATCTATTGTGGATGTTGCCGACTACGACGGTAACAAACCTTTCTATCAGCTCTTTGAGCAGCCATCCGGCTTGATTCTCTACCCTTTTGAGTATCAAGGAACAGTGGGCGAAAAATACCTCGTCTATACCGAAGTCCCGGGGTGGAATTGGAAACTACTTGGCGGCACATTTATTAATGAAGTCACTAAAGGCAGCGACGAACTGCTGAAACTTATCGCGATAATCGCGACCTTGATTGCCGCCGCTACCATCGTCGTGTTAACGCTCGTATTGAACCGTACGTTGACGCCGTTAACGACTTTAAACGAATACATGATGCGCTTAGGAAAAGGCGAAGTCAGCTTACATATTCCAAACAACGGTAAACAGACTAAGAATGAAATCAGCAACCTAAATACCGGCGTTGCGAATATGGCTGCTCAATTGAATACACTCGTTGGAGAAATTCGTACGACCAGTGATCAAGTACAAAACAGCTCTAGCAGTGTGTCACAGGATGCTAGCCACAATCTGAGCCAATCTGACCGCCAGCAAGCACAGGTTGAGCAAGTCGTTACCGCTATTGAAGAGATGGCTACCTCGGCAGAATCTGTAGCGCAGCAAGTGAATAGCATTGCTGAAAATGTTCGCCTTGCAAATGAAGACAGCCAGAAAGGTTTAGAAGTCGTTGAAGGTGTGTGTATTGATGTTGCCCAGCTAAATGATCAATTAGACAAATCAGCATCGGCCATCGAGCAAGTGAGTTCTGATAGCGAAAGCATTCAAACCGTCACCAAGATGATTGATGACATCGCAGAACAAACCAACTTACTTGCGTTGAACGCTGCAATAGAAGCCGCGCGAGCGGGGGATCAGGGTCGTGGTTTTGCCGTGGTCGCTGACGAAGTAAGAACATTGGCTCATCGTACACAAACGTCAGTACAAGACGTAGTGAGCATCATCGAGAAGTTGAAATCTTCAACTAACAATGCCGTGAACCTGATGACACAAAGCCAATCGAATGCCAACCAAGTACTTGATAAAGCGCAAGAAGCAGGCACAGCCCTAGAGTCGATTGCCTCTCAAGTTGAATCTATTGCCTCTCAAGCTGAAACCATTGCTGCGACATCAGAAGAGCAAGCTCAGGTTTCTCAAGAAATAGCAGCGAACGCGCATGCGATCAGCGATTTGAACCAGCAAAGCCGTGAAACCAGCGCTAAGACTTCTCACAGTGCTGATGAACTTCAAAAACAAGCTGAGTCGTTAAAGAACCAAGTTAACTTCTTTAGCTAAAAACCGAGTTCACTGTTTCTATCAGTGACTTGCTCATAACCAATAGAGCCAACCATACGTTGGCTCTATCTCTTCACTGACAGCCTCTGTATCTTCACTAATTGCCGTAAACCAGACAGCTGCGTTTATTCTAGCGCCCCACTATGCTTCCTGTTAAAATTTTGGACTTGAAATTTCTACCTCGAGTTCGCAATGACTTACCAATGCCCTTTGTGTCACCAACCTTTATCTCAAAACGATCGTACGTTTAAGTGTGAAAAGAACCATCAGTTCGACCTAGCGAAAGAAGGCTATGTTAATTTGATGCCAGCACACCACAAACGCTCAAAAGATCCAGGTGACAACAAAGAGATGATGCAGGCTCGTCGCCGCTTCCTTGAAGGCAACCACTACGATCCAATGCGTCAAGCTGTTGTTGGTTTATGCGCTAGCTATCTGCCAGCAACCGCCCCTAGCCTATTAGATATCGGTTGTGGTGAAGGTTATTACACCAATGAAATTGCGGTAAACCTTCAAGAAAAGAATGGTGCGACTTTTGGCCTAGACATTTCTAAGATTGCTATCAAATACGCAGCTAAACGCTACCCTGCTGTCGACTTCTCAGTCGCTTCGAGCCATCGTCTGCCCTTTGCGGAAAACAGCTTAGACGGCATTCTACGCATTTATGCGCCTTGCAAGGCTGAAGAACTGCAGCGCACCATCAAAGACAATGGCGTGGTGATCACCGTGACACCGGCTAGCCGACACCTGTATCAGCTGCGTGATGCAATTTATGATGGTGTTCGCTTGCACGACGAAGATCCAGAAATGATTGAAGGTTTTACTCTTGATCACCAAGAGCAACTAAACTATATGATGGAACTATCGGGGTCAGACGCATTCGACCTGCTACAGATGACGCCGTTTGCTTGGAAAGCGAGTGAAGAGTTTAAACAACAACTCATTGATGCTGAGCAATTCAACTGTGAAGCGGACTTTATGCTGCGAGTGTACCGCAAACAGATTTAATTGATATTGATTATCGTTTGCATTGAAATATCATCTTGCCTCCTTTAGTATGCGTGTTCTTCAAGGAGGCATTTCATGCAACGTATTATTCTTATCGGATTAGCAACCCTGCTCACGGCTTGTACTAATCAACCTTCAAACAACACTTCTCAAAAAGTGGCTAACACGCAAACGGAAACCGTTTCCACATTCTATGATTACCAGTTTGCTTCTCCACAAGGCGAAACGCTGTCTCTCGATGCATTACCTAAACAGCTGATTGACGCTGATGTGGTTCTTATTGGCGAATGGCACACTCACTCGGCAATCCATCGCTTCCAAACCGATTTCTTAAAAGCACGTCGCAACGCCACATCAAACATCGCGCTTTCAATGGAACAATTCACTCGAGAACATCAGGACACATTAAACCAATATCTCAATGATGAAATTGGCGAACAAATTCTTATGTCTCAAGCGGCTGCTTGGCCAAACTACGAAAGTGATTATCGCGCTTTAGTTGAGTTCGCTAAAACCAATGACGTCGATATCATCGCGGCAAACGCACCAAAACCCTTCGTACAATGCATTGGCCGTAAGGGATTAGCCTATCTAGATCAGCTAACGACGGAACAACGTCAATGGATTGCTTCAGAAGTGGATACCGGCGATAGCCCTTACAAAGAAAAATTCATGGCTTCGATGCATCACGGTACGCCAGAGCAAACAGAAAAACAGTTTGCCGCTCAAGTAACATGGGATGAAACCATGGCGGAGTCGATTGTCGGTTACCTAACATCAAACCCAGATCAGCAAGTGATTCATGTTGCTGGCAAGTTCCACACAGAAGATGGTTTAGGCACAGCTGCATCGATTCTACGTCGTAATCCCGATCTGAAAATTGCGATTATCAGCCCAGTAAAGGAAATATCTTCAGATAGCAGTGACTACCAGCTAAAAGTGCTTTCTCCACCCGCTCGCTTTGTTAAAAAAGAGAACAGAATGAAGGCATACAAACACCTATCTAAGCGCGGCGCTAGCCTAGAGTGCGACTAAACCATTCTTATCCATTCTTATAAGAGAACGAAACGATGGGCTAATTCTAGATAACTAGCCCATCGACAGAGCTTCATTGGATCCTATCATCCACTCTAACTCTATATAACATTCAAATTCCTTATCGGCACAAGATTTGCTTAATAACTAGACGGTTTGACTAAGCAGACGAAAAAACAATGTGCGAATAAAAAAACATCACCACGGTGATTAAATGCACAAGTTTTTCACACCTCTGCCGATACTATATTTAAGGATAGGTAAGGAGAGCGATATGACACCAGTAGGAACGAATAATACTCAGCTGTATTCACCTGCGAAAATGAACGCACAGAATAAAAGCATCGAGGCTGAAAAGCCTGCTCCACTCAAGGTGGAACAAAATACCGTTAAGCTTTCCGATGAAGGAAAAGCGCTATTATCTGCTCTTAAACAAATCGATAAAGAATCCAAAAAATTCGAAGCGGAAAATGCAACCGTTACCGATAAAGTTGAATCGTTCGCTCATGGCGCTTTAGGTATGGATCACCCAGATAAGATTGAAGAAGAGGACGATGGTTCTTATTCAGCTGGGCAATACTTATCCGCAGCGGCAACCGTTGGTGGCATTCTACTTGCCTTAATCTAACTTTCCCCTCTGTTACTGCACTTTCCTCTCTGCATTAAAGCGATTTGTCGTCACGACAACAGACCCGATTTGGTCTAAAAAACGAGTTCATTCCATAATTCCGCTCTCATTTTAATGGAATAATACTCGTGAAAAACACTTTTGAGCTTATTGATAAGCCTACTTTCTTTGGTGCGATTGCACTCCTACTCACGATAGTTTTCCCGCTCATTTTGTTCCCTGCACAGGGCGCAGACTGGATTGCGGTTGCGAAAACATTCATGACGGATCAACTTGGATTTCTATATCTTGCTCTAGGCCTAGCTGCTTGTGCCTTCATGGTTTACGTTGTGTTCAGTGATATGGGACAAATTAAACTGGGTGAAGCTGATGAAGAACCTGAGTTCAAAACTGCATCATGGGCAGCAATGCTTTTCTGTGGTGGTATCGGCGCAAGTATCTTGTACTGGGGCTGTATTGAGTGGGCTTACTACTACCAATCACCGCCTTTCCAACTAGAACCCGGAAGTGAAGAAGCGGTTCGTTGGGCGGCAACTTATGGTTTGTTTCACTGGGGACCAATCGCTTGGTCTATCTACCTGATCCCAGCGATTCCTATCGCTTACTTCTTTTATGTGCGTAAACAGCCTGTTCTAAAGATCTCTAGTGCGTTAATGCCTGTTCTTGGTGAACACCGCAGTAAAGGCGTACCTGGAAAAATCGTCGATATCCTATTCATTTTCGGTCTACTGGGTGGCGCCGCGACAACACTAGGTTTAGCAGCACCTCTCATCACTGAAGGTCTGAATCACCTATTCGGTCTACCTAAAAACAACCTTACGCAAGCAATGGTGCTTTTAGTTTGTACGGCAATTTTTGCTTACTCTTCTTATGCTGGCTTGGAAAAAGGCATCAAGATCCTGAGTAACATCAATTTCTGGGGTGCAATGGGTTTACTGACTTTCGTTCTGATCGCCGGTCCAACAATCTTCATGCTAGAAACAGGTTTAGACTCTATTGGTCGTCTACTGTCTAACTTCTTCGTGATGGCAACGTGGGCTGAACCATTTGGTGGTTACGGTACCTTTGAGAACACGCACTTCCCACAAGACTGGACCATTTTCTACTGGGCATGGTGGCTAGTATTTGCACCAAGTATGGGCCTGTTTGTTGCGCGTATCTCTCGCGGAAGAACCATCAAACAAATGGTGTCAGGTTCAATTTTCTTTGGCTCTCTGGGTTGTTTCTTGTTCTTCATGATCCTAGGTAACTATGGCCTATCACTACAACTTTCTGGTGAACTGGATGTAGTAGCGATTTTGAATGCAGAAGGCGCTACCAAAGCTATCTTCTCGATGCTTGCGCAACTGCCAATGAGTACACTAGTTATCGCGGTATTTACGCTGCTGTGTATTATTTTCACTGCAACGACATTTGACTCAATCTCATACATCCTAGCGTCTGTTGTGCAAAACAACGTGACCGAAGAGCCAATGCGTTGGAACCGTATGTTCTGGGCATTCACACTGTCGTTCTTGCCAACGATTCTGATGTTCTTGGGTGGTCTAAGTACGCTACAAACGGCAGCAATAGTTGGTGGCTTACCGCTACTGGTGATCTCTGTGATGCTGATGATTTCAGCGGTTCGTGCAACGAGCCTCGACCTACGCCATCAAGACGCGTACATCGAGCCAACGATCAATATCGAAGAACTACCAGATATGGACCCTTGGTCTGCAGAAGGTATGGCACTGGCTCAATTTGAGAAAGAAAGAGATGCAGCACAAGAAGCTGCAGAACTTGAGCGTGTTGCTTACACAGAACTTGCCGCAGTGAAGAAAGAAATTCGCGCTTATGTGCTAGAACAAGGTTCACAAATGGAAACTCACGACTTACCAGAGAACCTACAACAAGCACTTGAGCAGGCCGAGAGTAATCTTAGTGCCGCACAAGCGAAAAAAATCGAGTTATCTGAGCAAGCTCAGAATGCTCGTATCACGTTCAACCAGGTGGTTGCAGACTTACCGCTTGCTTGACATTAGCCATGACGCAGTCCATTGATTTGGACCCTCCTAAATACGACAAAGGCTCACAGAAATGTGAGCCTTTTTTTATTCGGGTCATTTGCTACTAATAAGCAACTAACGGTTCGGGTGGTTCAGGATGTCTTCTCTCCTCTTTTTTTCTTAAGCTGTTTAGGCTAAGTCGGGGATAGGCGCACCATTAGCCAAAAGTCTGTACCCATTTGTACAAATGGCTGGCTGTAGGATTAGTTTTACGTGGTATGCACAGCATGCAAACATTGGTCGAAACATAGGCAAATCACAATGTTACTAAAACTGCTCAACATAATTGGCATCACAAGTTCGCTCACAAACACTTGAATGACCCGGTCAGTTGGAACGCTTTCACTAGACGCTGCAATCTTTCTAAAAAAGAGCAGATGCAGTGGCGCGATAGGCTTAACCTAGACCACCATTTTGATGGGGAATTTAGGAGGTAAAAATTGTTTGGTCGGGTAGTTCCATAATATGTTCACTACCATCCGAGTTTGCACCTCATAACCTCTCAATACTCATCATGGTGCATTTATTTACATTGCAAACCATTGTAGAATCTGACCAGACATAATTTACTAAAAAGAATACTTAATGGGCATTGTCAACAATCAAAATTCACCGAGCCAAGCTAAAAACCACTTAATGGACAAGCTAATAGGTTCATTAGGCGATACTGATGGCTTAACATACTTTTGCTACTTAGCATCGCAATATGGATTCAGCACCGCTGGCCGATGGAGTAGTCTTCAGAACATAATCGCCTGTGATATCGAATCAACTGATCAAGGTAAAATTCAATGTACCGTTGATAGACTTGAGACAGCTATTGACCGTTTTATATGTCAGTCTGACCATACTTATCAAATAGTAGAACTGAGTAAAAAGGATGCGACTAATATAAGAAAAAAAATCGTACCTCTAGGCGGTACACCAAGAACATCAGAGGCATATAAATTATACCCAGGTAAATTTAAGTTTGTTGATGGGCAATCTTACCCACAGGGGTTCAGTCTATGTAAAGTGACGGACTTAGGGGATGGGTATGCAATGATATACTCATCGGTAAAAGTAAAGCATTCATACAAAGGCTTTGATGATTACTCGCAAACATTCCACAATGTATTCATTCCTCACACCAAAGACCGTGTTGAATATCGAGTATCATCTGCTGCTGGTAAGCGTTTTTTAAATGAAGAGCTAAAAGAACTTCAAAAATCGTTTATAAATGATATCGCCATCCGTCATTCTGGAGTCGATGCAGAACCAGTAAACGTCTTCAAGGCCATTAAAAACCTATTTAACGATGTCAACGCAGGACGCATGAGCTGGGGAAGAATAGCAACATTTACAGAACGACCTTATTTATCTTCAAGTGCATCTTCAGATCCGGGCCATTGTGGAAGATCCGAGTTAGCTATCCACAAGAAAAGTAAAAATGGCAATGATTATCATCCTTGGCAGATTGTTATCCAGTTTAAGTATTCACCGAGTGAAGATGAAGAAATGCAAGTCGAGTTTTTGCCTCATCGTTTTGACTGGAAAGAGGAGCGGTGTTTTAGCTTTAATGTAAAAGAACCTAAGAACAGTATGGAATTAACAAAAACTATCAATGACATAATATTTAGGTCTTAGTATGAGTTACGAAACTGGGCGCGTAGACAAAGAGCTATTGTGTGAGCGAATAAACATTGTTCGAGAATTGTCATCGACACATGAAAACTCCGAGCCTATTGACAGTATCCTTGATTTTATACAATCACACCCAAGTCAGACATATTACACAATCGTTGATTTGATCGATGCATCTAAAACAACAGATCTTGCGAGTTTAATGGATAGCGTAATCTTCCTATCATCGAAACCGATTTGGATATTTTCTCTTCAATTTTGTTACTTCCCTCAAGGTAACGACGAAACAATTGAAATTACTGCCGAGTCATATTTCGAAGCAAAAATGCACGGTCTTGCCCCTGTAGATACAAAAGGTAGAGAGTTAGAAGATTTCGATAACAAAAGGCTTGGTTTCTCTTGCTTCATTCATCCGAGGTTACGACACGGATGAACCTAGGTGATGTTTTTGAAAAATTAGACGATGAAGTACCGAGAGAGAAACAAGCTAAAGCTGCGTTACCATTTGCGAACTATCTTGAATACAAAGATTTTATTTATGTACTTTACGAAAAACTCGATAAGTATATTCAAGCTATAGAAAACGACGCAGACCAGATGCTTGGGAAGGACGAAGACGCACTTACATCAGAGATCATACGACAGCTTAACGCTAGTGAGTTATTTGATGCAGAATCTCAAGTAAAAAGAGGTGGTGGGGCAGTAGATTTAGTTGTAAAAGGTTTCGGACATGAGTGGATAGCTGAAGCAAAAAAACTTACGACTAATGATAAAGTATTTGAAGGTATTTTGCAGTTGGTCACCCGTTATGTAAGACAGGACCAAAAAGCTGGTTTGTTGGTATACATTCAAAGTGGCAACTTTGCTGATAAAGTAAAAAATTGGAAAAATTTCCTATCTGAGCAAGGATCTTGGAAAACATATGTTGAACAACGGGTTGAGGTAGAGTATCGAGATGATATAACCAAGTTGTTTGAATCCCACGATTTCCTAGAACACCAACCCTATACTTCTGATGCTAAAATTGCTTTAGATAGAGGAACTGACCTTAATATACGTCACTTCTTTTGTAATTTAGTCTATAAACCGATGGATAAAAGTGCAACTCAGGCAAAAAAAGTCAGGGAGGGGTTAGCGATGGAATCTCTAAGAGAAATCTACGACCACAGCACATCTGTTACGCCTAAGGCAATAGATGTAACTGAAGTTCAAAACGCTCTTTCACTCCTATTTAGAGAAGTCAAGAAGTAGAATTTGTCTTTCCACGACAAAGAAGAGTTCCCACAAGAGTGTCTGTCAGAAAGCTAGAGCGTGACAACAAAAAACCATGGCTCTGCGAATGTAACCCACAAGGCCGAAAAGGTAGCGTATTCGTAAACGTGTCGCTACCAAAGCCGAAGCACTTGCGTTCGAAAAGTTCACAATGAACGAAGTAGACGACAAACCGTAGCTTATTAGACATGATTGACCTATGGCAAGAACGCCACGGTCAATCTTTAGCGCATTCAAAATACACCTATAACAAATTAAAGGTTCTAGCGTTGGCAATGGGCGACCCGCTTTACGACAAACTCACCTCATCAATGTTCACAGAATATCGAACCCGCCGCCTTGCAGATGAAGTGGCCGATCTTCAAGGAAATAAAGCCAAGGTTACGTTTCGCACTTGCAACAATGAACAAGATTTATTGAACGCGGTAATTGTTGAACTGAAACGAATGGGCGAATGGAAAGGCGAAAACCCATTGCAATAGGTTCGCCAATTCAGATTGCACGAACAAGAAATGGAGTTTCTTACTGTTGAAGAGATGCAGCATCTAATCGAAGCGGCAGAAGCTCATCCGTACCATGACGATTTACACAAAGTAATTAAGCTATGTTTGGCTGCTGGCGGGCGATTTAGAGAGTCTGTAACTTTAACTGGGGCGCAGTTGACTAAATACAAAGTTACATTCACACAGACCAAAAGCAAAAAGAATCGCTCGGTACCCATAAGCCCAGAGCTTTATGATGGGATTTATAAGGAAGGTTCAGGGCCATTGTTTAGTATTGGCTATTCCACGGTGTATCGTTTCATCGTGAAACACATACCACGCTTAAGCCAGCAAGCTGCCCACGTTCTGCGCCACACTTTCGCGTCTTACTACATGATGAACGGCGGCAACATTATCGCCCTGCAAAGAATCCTTGGTCACAGCGACATAAAACAAACTATGCGCTACGCTCACCTAGCCCCCGATCACCTAGAAGATGTGGTCACAAAAAAAACTCTAGCCAACCTTTAAGTGTCGCCATAAATATGGCGACAAAATGGCGGCGGATTTTCGCAATATAGACAAATATTGGCATTTATTGACAAACCCATAAGCCCCACCAAGCCTTATGCAGCCTACCCCCTGCTAGGGTGGTTTAAAATGTGGTCTTATCATGCACTACCATTTAAACCCTTAAATAATAACAACTTAACTAACAAAAGCCTTTCAATTGCCCCAAAAATGTCCACGCCTCGCATTTTTGTCAACGTAAAACCCTATTTTCTGCCACTTTCCGTGGGTTTCATTTCTTCTTAGTATTTCACCCACGACAAACAAAACCTTTCGAAAAAATCAAAATCACGGGAAATCAGTCCAAAGCCTTATTGCTCAAGGCTTCACAGCCATTAAACCAGATCATCAAAACAGACACCAGATCTTTAAAACCATGACGAAAAACTCAGCGATTCATTAAAATTCAACAACTTACAAAAACAAACGTGATCTTATCAGATCGTTATTATCGCAATTTATTGAAAAAAAGCGCGATGATTGAAATTTTATCAGGCGCCCTATAAGCCATTTTAAGACGCCTCAAGGATAAGCCGAACCCTTTATCACAAAAGGCTTTGCAGCATCATCACCGCACCGCCTAACCCCGTAGTTTTGCACTAAATCAAAATTGCGAAAAAATCAGATCGAAAGTGTCGCAGGTGGGGAGGAGGAGTGCGGATTCCGTCACTTACACGCTCCCTTCCGTGGCTGTAGGTTGTGGTTATGGTATTGGGGTGCGGATATAAGAAAAGCGCCCATGGTGGGCGCTTGGTTTGAATGCGGTGGGGTTTAGCTTACTTTGTAGGTTCCGGCAGAGCTGCCACCTGTTGCTTGAACTTCTGCGTTCTGGGTTATCTCATCCACCACGGCGTTGGCGATGGCTTCGGCCATCATTCCTGCCATGGCAAATTCACCATCAAGCACGAAGCCTTTGGCTTTCAGTTCTGTTTCTATCTTTTGCTTTAATGAACTTTTGCTTATTGCCATTGCTACTTACCTGCGTAAACGGTTTTTGATACATCCACATGCGGTTTCCCCATAAACGGGCAAATGCTTGCGCCAGTGCAAACGCCTTTGCCGCCATTGAACTTTATGGTGTCGGCGTCTTCTGTGATGTTCTTGGCTTTGATGGTTCTATTACCTTTGACGGTTTCGGTATGGTTGCCGCCAATCTCAGCCATTCGATTTTCTAGCACTTTGATTTTTTGAGTTAGGCATTCAAGCTTGTCGGCTTGGTCTGTCTTTCTTTCAAAGTTGCCGTCTTTGTCGATCAGCTGATGGACACCTTTGCGTTGTTGGTATCGGCTTTCGCCCACTTCGATGGCTGGCAACTTCCAACCAAGCCCCAACACTGTGCGAATGAAAGGCTTGTCTGGTTCGCCGTTCGCGAAACCAACCTCAACAATGGCACCAACGGCAGGCGGTTCAAGTCGGCCTGCGTGATCACCTATACCTGGCACTGGTAATGGTACCGCTTGCATTATCGGCACATCTTTCCGTTCTACCAACTTACTATCAAGTAATCGAATATCTGCGGCGTAATGCGGATAAAATCGCTCGGACATATCCCCTTCAGTTGGCAGCTCTGGCAATGCCACAACCTTTGCCAATTGTGGCAAATGCCAGCCGCCAGTCAGTTCGGGAAATAATCGATAGATGATTCGTTTTATTGTTTTTACATCCATGTGATAGCTGTCTCCGTGGCTTTGTGTTCTACCGTCACTAACCTGCGGCCATTAACGATCACACCTGGCTTGAAATGCGGTGAACATGGAACGGTCGCGGTTCTCTGTTCTTTATGTGGGTTAATGATATTACTTGGGATGTTTACGGGTTTATCTGCCCAATAGCTATCCGCCCAACTCCCAACAAATATCTTCCCGTCACCTTGTTGCTGCCACATGTAATCTGAAATGCTAAAGGCTTGCGCTATTTCATCCAATACGCGGTACCCGTTCCCAATAGAGTAGAAACACGGAATTGCGCTATTGGCATAAGCTTTATCTGGCACAACAAACTGCAACCCTGTTTGCTGTGTCATGTTACTAAGCAATTGGGTTAACGTTGGGTGTCGAACAACAATATTCATCGGATGATAAAGCACTGCTGCCAGCTCTCTGCAAAACACCACCACATAACCTGGCTTATCCGGTGAAACTCTTTCGATAAACCCTGTAAAAACACGGCGAAGGTTATCACCCCACCCCAACTCAATGGCGACCTGTTGCATTGGATTGGCTTCGCCTTGAATGGTCAACTGTGCTCTACCTGGTGCATCATCTGAAAAAGTCAGGCGATGAGCGCTGACTTTTCTTGGTGAACTGCCGATATACAGTTGAATGGAAAACTCTGGTGTATTCATGCCAACGCTCTATCTAATGATTGCAAGTACCCCATAACCCCAGACATATCCACTTCGGTGTTTGGTGGAGTATCTACCGATGCCGTTGGTGGTTCTGCCGGAGTCTCAACACCTGCCGCTTTTTGCTGACTTGCAGATTTAGCCGGTTGCCGACTTTCCACCCTTTCAGCAACACTCAAATGTTCAACCAATTCAAAGCTGATCACCCATTGACGCAGGTTTGTATCTTCTTGCGCGGTAATGGTTCCTTGAAATTTTACTTGGTTGATTCTCAGAGCCTTAGCGGTTTGGTTAACAACTCGATACACCGTTCTTGCGCCATCGACCTTAGCCCCTGCCATGGTGTAAATCTGGCCTAATACTTTACCGTTGGTAAAAGGCAACGTTCCAGATATCACGAGTATTTTAGCTTTGTCTCCGGTTTCAGCCTGATCGGTTGATGCAGAGTTGCCGGACATATCTTGTCCGGCTAACTTTTGACGGGCCGTTACTTTCAGCCCTTTCAATGGAAGATTAACAGCCGATAGGGTAAGCATTTAACTTACCTCTACCTGAGTCGGCCAAGGAAACTCCACTTTGATAAGTTCAACCGCTGCATCCGCTTGATTTCTGAAATCGGCAGCATCATCCGTTAGGCCACGCGCTTCTTTTCTCAGTGCTTCCATGTAAAGCGGGTCGCTAACGTTTCGATAAGCAGCTCGGCGAGCACTGTCTACTTGATCATATTCAGCGATGTATTTGTTACTTTGGTTTGTTATCCAAGCAGTACCATTCCATTCGTCCCATTGGGTTGATGGTTTTTCTTTTGTGTAATCATCCGAAATCAAAGACACATCATCGAACTGTTTGGTTTCTTGCGTTTGTTTGTGGTATGCGGTCACTTCCACGAGTTTCAATTCAACAATCCATTTTTGATGAACACCATCAAACTTCGCCTGTTCTGTTTCTTCATCAAAATCCGGAGGAGTAACCCACGTTGAACATTGAGGTTTAATGTAATCGCTGTAACCGGCAACTTTATTAACTGAGCTTTGACCAGAAAAAACACTATTTTCTGGGTTGTAGTGATATGCGATTTTCATTACATCCAACCTCGATGAATTTTAATTGATAGGTTTGCTGCGTACGGGCGGTTTTCGTTTGAGGTTGGAACGACCCTTGCCGCGTTAAAATCATAAGAACTAAGACTCATTGAACCACCGTCTAACGCAGCCCTTACATTATTATGACGCCTCGGTATTGATGAAAACGCGCCACCATTTATGGGGCTTGATGGGTTTCCGATAAATTGCGCGTGGGCAGCCTGTGTTGTACCCGTAATATTACGAATCGCATCCCCTTGTGTTTCACCATGAACCACCCCGCTTGGCGTGCCGCGCACGAAATGCCCCGCGTGATGATTTGGAACGGCAAACGTAGTTGAACCATCACCATCACCAAAATACATCGCATATTTCATAGGGTCTGAATCTTTAAGTGACTGAGCAATGACTAAGCCAGTTGTTTGTGCATAATCCCAAAGCGTTTTATCTACCACTCGCGAAAACTCCCCGCCCTTAGCATCAAGCCAACCGCGCTTTTCTCCTGCGGTATGAAATGGAACAACCATCCCAACCATATTTTCCATGAGCTTTTGATCATGAGAAACAACACGCAAATCAACAATCGAACCATCGGCCTCAACGCCTGCCAACTTACACACGTAATGTTGCAAGCCATCACCATCCGCGTAGTCAACCAAGTCAGCACTTGAAGCGACGACCTTGAACTGGTTTTCATGGGTAGATAACGCGGTACCGTCACGATGTACATCAAGCCACAACGTTGTCGGCTTTTGGGTAACATTGTGCGCAACGACTAAAGCATTTTGAACGCGAAGACCACCGACATAGACAACACCTGGTGCCACCAAATATTTGTTTTGGTCGACACCATGGCGCGTCACATCAAAACCATCAACGAACGCGGTGTGGCCGTAGTTATCCAAACACGCCAAACGGTGTTCTTCATCCATGCCACTCAATCGCGCTTGATAGTCGATTTGCCAAGTAGCCGCATCAACAGTCACATTGGCCGCACTTGCCGCCCCGTCAAATTGCATCAACATGGATTTGGTCAACGCCATTGAAACTTCTTTCGTTTCCGTGGCTTTGTATACCACCATGCCACAGCTATCCGGCACATTCTTATCACGCAAGAACATCGCGTTAAACGTGAACGGCTCTTGGCTACCTTGAATCACAACCGAGTACACAACCGAGTTAATACCAGATTTACCAACTTGGTCGACATCTTGTTGATATACCCACTGTTCTAATGGTGGCAAGCCTACCGTTCTATCAATTGGCTTTGATAAATCGAGGTTTGGGATCATCGCAAAAATGATTTCATTCAAGTCGGTCGGTTCACCTAATGAAATCTTGTTTTGAAGGTACTGCTCAAACTCTAATGGGATGGCCGTTTGGCTCATAGCTCTCGCCCCTTTTATTTTTGAAAATCTACTCGTGACATAGACGCAGTAAAAACCTGCTGATTATGCTCGATACGTTTTTGACGAACAGAAACTAAGGTTTCGTTGTTGGCCTTGGCTGAATGAATGGTGAAACGGTTACCAAACACCGCTGATAACATTCTCATGGTGGCTGGATACGTCACGTTGAAGCGATAACGGCGACACGTTCGGCCATACTGGCGAATCATGGCATTCATCAACCAGTTCTTTTGAGCCAGTTCACCATCAGCCGTTTCAATGGTCACAACGTCCCATTGTTCTTGGTCTTCACGCTCATGAATTTCCACCCAACTCACACCAAGCTTGCCAAACATATCCTTAAAGCCTGCCGTTTCGCCGCCATGCCTAGAAAATGAATAAGCACTTGCCACTCGAATGCGAAAAATCATTTCATCTTCACGTTCTAGTGGTTCAATATCTTTCTCCCAAGCCATCAGCTTTACAATGCCAATTGGAGCCGTTAACGGGTCATGCTTAGCCAATGGCATTCGCAAAACATCTTCAACTCTTAACCAATAATTGTGTAAAGCAACGGCAAACTTGGCTAATTCACCTCGGCTCATCCAATACTTAAAATCTGCAAACGGTAACTGCATGGCTACTCCTGCATCTTAATCGTGAGCGAAGATAAACGCGGAATCGTCAAAGCACTGATAATATCGTCTTGCTCAAACTTCAAAGACTCGATGCCCACCAATAGCGCGTGCAATTCACCTTCTAAACGGGAAAAACTAAAGCGGCCTTGTGGGTTCGTTCGCGTGACGTTGTAATCACTATTCTCACGGAAAGCAGCGCGTACTATGTTTTCAATGTCGGTTTTCAACTGGTCGCGTTCGGCATCTATCAACGTCGACTGAGGCCACACAATCACACTAATGTCATAGTCAGTTTCCGGCATAGCCTTAACCAATAAATCATCACCATGGCCATGTAACCCGCTCACTGTGATTTCATGGTTCAATTCATCGATCAGTTCTTGGGATGGGTTTCCGGTATCCAACAAAATAAGAGCATTGGCGGTACCCGCACCGCGTGGGGCATTGTGCTCAAAATACACATTGTCGTCTTGAATGCCTGCTTTGGTCATAAGCAGCGAACGGTAAGCCGCATCAATATGCCATTTCGCCACAGCACTCCATTGGTTACGAATACGAAGGCGCAATTCATCTTCGTCTTCATCATCAGCACCCGCGCTCGTTAGCCAATCATCTTCATTGGTGGCCGCAGAAATACCCGATATAGCAACGGGAATCACATGGTAGTAACCGCCGCCTAGGTTATAAGCCGCCCCTTCATACTCAGCTTCAACCAATGCCGTAACCGTGGTTTCATTCTCAAGCATGGTGGTATCTTCAAGCACCTTTACGCGGTAGATATTCCCGTTAATCGGTTCGGTTTGAATCCATGTACCTTTTGAGATAATTAACGCAGGGCCTTTCAAAGCAGCGCGTTGAAATACAATCTTGCCTCTGGCTTTGGTTTTGCTTTTCGGCTCCACATCCACTTCCCACGCTTTCAACTTCAATGATTCACCAAAGGCAGTAGCAAGAAAGGTATTTGGTAACACAAACTTGATTAACAAATTCTCGGTTAACCACACCGTGGCGATAATCACAGCCTGTTCAATCAAGCGCCAAAAAGGTGAAAAGCGACTGTCGTTGTTGATTACACTGCCAGCCTTATCCATCTCTTCTTTCAGCACTTTTTTCCAACTTGCCGAATCGGTAGGAATGCCCGACTGCTTAACCAGTTCTTTATAATCTGGCTTTGGAATCTCAGACATTTGTTGTCTCCGAAGTTGTAATATCAAAAGTTACTTCGCCAAAATCTGCCGTAGTAGCAAAAATATAAATCGCACCATCACTCGATTCTTCTAGCCTCACCGTTCCCGGCACCAATCGCACATCTTCTTCAACCAACAATTCCAATCGAGTGCGGATATCCGCTTTCTTTGGTGGGCTGCGCTCTGCGATCAGCTCTACAGCTAAGTTACTTTCAATGATGGCGTGTTTAATATCTTGGGCGATCACTGCGCGGTCTTGAATCAACATAGGGTTTCGACCTGCATCCAACACCACATCACCGTTTTCGATTAACAAATCTTGATAAAGATAATCCGCCATTAACCTGCCGCCATTTCTAATTCACTTGCCATGTCTTGTGGGTTATTCATGTACGTTGGATAAATCGCCACACCGCCATAATTGGTTGAACTGGTTTGGTAGCTTGCAATGTTCTTAGCCGCGCCACCTTGTTGAATCTGCGCGTAGGGTTTCGCACTTTTCACAGATTTAGAGCTCACAGGCTCAACTTCGTCATTGCTGCCGAAACCTGGTATCCAATCCGCCACACCTTTCACCGTTTCAAGAACACTGCCAAAGCTCTCACTAATCCAACCAAACAGATTGGCGAACACAGCGCGAACTTCATCAACAATCGTGAACAGGCCATCAAAGCCACTGGTATCAGAGAAACCACTCATTACCCATTGCCAGCCGCCTTTCATCACTTCAAACAGCATTCGAACTTGAGCGGATAAAACCGTTAACACTTGGAACCAAGCCGTGTCACCAAACGAAGCTTTCAGATCATCCCAGTAGTAAATCAAGGCACCAACCGCAGCAATCGCCGCCACAACACCCGCAGCAATCAAGAAAATAGGATTCACCAGTAACGCCGCTGACATCTTCAAAAATGCCCACGTAACGCCCATTACTCCTTTCGATAAGCCCCACATGGCAACCGTGACGGTTTTAGTAATACCAACACCTAAAGTCATCATTGCCCAAGCCGCTTTCAAGGCTCCCGTAATCATGGTGAACATGCCACCTGCCGCCACCAAGCCCAGAAACGCAACGGCAGCAAAGCCAATGTATTTGGTTAGGTTTGGAAACATCTGTGTCCATTCGATGATTTCCATTGCACCATCGGCCAAACTTGAGATCACAGGCAGCAATGCAGGTAACAACGCAGCACCAAAGGCCGTTCGTACCGCAAACACGCCTTGCTCTAGCCGTTCCCATTGGTCGGTCATAGCTCCGGCCATTTGCTCGGCTACATCCAAGCCCTTTACCTTTCCAAGCTCAGAAATCGAAGTGGCAAGACCATCCGTATTTTGCATAAGAAGCTGAATCATGGCGGTGGCTTCTTGGGTACCAAACGCTTTACTCAGTTCTGCCGCTTCCGCCACGGAAATCGTTTCACCGTAACGGCCTTTAATTTGATTAAGAATATCGACAATAGGCAACATCTGACCTTGGGCATTGGTGAACTGCATGTTCAATGCCTCTTGCGCTTTCGCGGTACCCGCCAAGAACGAACGATATTTGGTACCCGCTTCACTGCCACTCATGGTGGCTTGCAACGTGCCAAGAATCGCCATTTGTTCGGTCATACCCACACCAACAGAAGTCGCCGCTGCACCTACCGAAGTAAACGCAGAAGACATACCTTCACCCGTGGTTTTGAACATCTGCACCGCTTTGGCCGTTTGTCCACCGAGCATGTTCACCCAATCGGCTTTGCCCATTTCATTGGCAGAGTTTTGGAAAATGCCATACATGGTACCCACGTAACTGGTGATGGTTCCGGTATCCGCTTTCGTTGCAGCCGCAAGCACACCCGAAGCTCTTGTAAACTCGGAAAGCTCATCACCGGCTAAACCAGCAATCGCGGATTGGATATCATAAGAAGCGGCCACAAATTCCGTAGCCGACTTGCCATATTCAACCGAGAATTTCATCGCGGTTTGAGCAAGGGTTTTTAGTTGATCATCAGCAACACCCAGTGACTTCACTTCACCGAGTTTTCTATCCATTTCAATGGCTGGCATCAACGCATTTTTCAACGCAAAGCCTGCACCCACCATACCTGCGGCACCTGCCGCCATCGTGTGAGTGCTTTTTTGATACGTAGCAGACACATTGGTAATTTGTTGCTGAATGCTGCCCAGAGGTTTTGAAATCTGGTCAATCAATCCAACTTGAAATCTGAGTGCTTCTGGTAACATCAACAACTCTCTCTGTGCTGATAAAAGTTAAGCGCCAAAGGCTTTGGCTACCCCGTTTGCAGTGGCGGCTTGCATGTTTTCCCAGTGGTCTGTCTCTAACCAAATCGCATAAGCAAGGTTTTGGTCAGTATCAGATTCATTGGGTAGCCACTTACGCCGCCACGCATACATTTTCTGCCTGTCGCTGCCATCAATGGCCGCGACAAGCGCATCTATTTTTTTACTGAGATAACAAGCTTCGGCGTGTACTCTTTAAGAAGCGCACCATAAATCTGCGTTGCTGCACCCGCGTTCTCATTGGTAATGTCACGCAGCGCATCTTTTGAACTATCACTCACACAACTCATCAAGAAGTTATGCGCCGCTGCACTAATATCACCTTGCATGGTGGTATTTTGCGCTTCATCGTATTCCGCAGATGTTGGGGTAAATTCAAGGTCAATTCCTGCAACAGTCAGTACAATCTTGCTCATTTTGATATTCCTATTTTGCTTTCGTGCTCGGCACGCCAATTTAAATAATCTTCAATTTGTTTATCGCACTCAGTAACGGCGACTTTTAACTTTGGAATGTCTTCGGTGATAACTTCGGGCCATGTACCTTTTACAGGTGGCTTATAGCATGGGACCAACATTCCGGCAGGTGGCAATTTAACGATCACCTGCGTTGAAACGGTTTCAATAGGGCTCGCGCAAGCGCTCAGTAACATCGGCAGGGATATGGCAATCAATGCTTTCCATTTCCTTTTTAAGCTTGTCCATTTCTGCATTGAGTTTCCCTTCTGCTTCTATCTGTTCTTGCTTACGCCTTACAAAAAGTTGGTTCGTTTTATCCGCGTCACTTTGTAGGGTGTTAATCACTGCCAAGTTGGCGACATTATCGGCCTTGGCTCGATTTAGCTTTTCAGCCAAGGCGACTTCTTTTAACTGGCTTGCATCCAATTTCAGCCATAAAACCCAAACCGTGATGCACAACGTTCCAACCGCGAGTAACTTAATCCACTTCCATACAGCGAGCATATTCAAGCCCTCGCCTTGTAATTAAACCTGGTAACTTTTCACCGCCGCCATATACCCATTTGGGTAACTCTTTGCAGGCTCGTTCGTAGTCGCCTTGTTTGATGTAAGTGAAAATCCGCGTGGCGCTACCATCATGATTTTTCATGAACCGCGAACAGCCAGTGTTAAAACTAAACGAGGCAAACGCATCGAATTGCCCTTGGCTCATGGGTCGCTTAGCGGCCTTTTCTGCCGACTCGACACACTGCTCAGCACCTTGCAGGTTAACCACCCAATCTTTTGCCACTTGCTCAAGCGTGATGGGTTGGTCTGGCACACCGTGAGTGTTACCAATTCCGTTGGTGACTAACCCAGCAGGGCAGGTGTACGGTTCAAGTCGGCAACCTTCCGCATTACCTGTAATTTCCAGCGCTTTAGGGCTAACACGCAATTCACCTTGGGCCTCACCCTCGATCACCACTTGGCCGACTGACGTTGTGAACTCATCACCATAAAGGCTATTGCCTCCGGTAATTAAGCCCATGACCGCCACTACCGAGCACAGGATTTTGTTACTTAGTTTCATTAATAAAAACACCTTTCTCTTTGGCTATTTTTTGCATGGCACGTTTGTGCCATACATTCGCTAACAACGCGCCTAAACCAATAAATATGGAGGTTAAGAAATACCACTGCTCTAATGTTACTGAACTCAACAGCACACCCGTTGCCGACATCAAATACGCGATATAACCCGTTAATTTGTCGTACCAATCTTGCATCTTATTCACTCCCTTGCGGCTTGGCATGGTGTGCAATACTGACAACCTGGCACCTTTTGGCGACGCAGTTCTGGAATTGGGTCGCCGCACTCGCCGCATTCATGTGCGCTTTCCCTTTGGTTAACTTGCTTAGCCCTTGCCAACTGGTTAGCAAGTGCCACTTCCGTGAGTTTGGCTTCAAGATCACAGGCTTGGTCAATAACATCAGACATTTCAATCCCTACTTACTAAGCAAAAACTTACCAACCAAGATCATCAGTTTCATCACGGCGCAAATACGGCACACCGTTGATACGAACAAAATCAGGGCTTGTCACTTCAAACGGCACTTTGTGAACCAAAGCACTGCCACCACTTGAATCGGCATCGAGTAAGTCAGAGATTTTCAGGCGACAACCGAAGGCTTGAATCTTCAATTCGTCTTTATCAATCTTTCCGTAGAACAATGCATCGAAGTCCGGCATGCCACGCCAAGAACCGGCACGTCTTGCAGCTTTGCTCAATTGGTTGAATTGTTGAGTGGTTAGCTCCATTTCACCACTCGCTTCGACATCACCATCAACATAACCATCGGGCACACCATTGGTTTTATTAACGGCGGAGTTATCCGTGATAGACAACGTGACCTTTTGAGCCTTTAGCTTGTAGTCACCCATAGAAAAGTGCATGTTCTTGCCAGAGATACGCATACTCATGGTTAAGCCTCCGCAGCGTTATTAAGATCAAGCCCGATGTTCACAACAATGTGTTTTGGACAGTTATGCGGCGTAACGATTAAACCAATCACCACTTTGGTTTTGCTTTGCCAAACAATGGTCACGTCTTCATCACTTGGCGGCATAATTTCACCTGGGAACGTAATGCCACCAAGTTCAATGGTCTTCGACATATCACGCATGTCTTTACTGAAGTAATCGCGATTCATTTCAATGCTCACTGGCGTTGAATTCAGAATCTTGTCACCAATACGGCGAATCGCTTTAATGCGTACTCGGCGGTTAATCTTGTGAACAGGGCGAACGTATTCAAGGAATTGGTAATCACCGCCCTTGGCTTCCAGTGTGGTGGCGTCCGTCCAATACACACCTTCCATATCGGCATACCATTGCGGCAACGAATAACGCGCCTCGGCCAACACATTAATCGTGCTCATTTCCAACGCTTTGCCGTTCTTGTCCACTGGCATTTCACCAAGGCCAAGCAAACTGCCTGTTGCTACGCGCATCGGGCTATCGGCCACGGTGACAGCGCGATCACATAAACGGCCAGCAAGCACACCCAAATTGTTGCCATTAAGCTGTGGCACTGGCGTCACCATGTTGGCAGACACATCTTTCACAAGTGCCAGTAAACCCGCTTCGTATTCAGCCCACGCTAGGCCAGTTTCTTCGGTAGCATCAATGCCAGAACATGCAGCAAGGAAAAACACCCAACGGCCAAGTTTGCTTGTCAGCTCGGTGGCTTTGTCTTGCATGGCTGTAAATTCAGCTTTGTCTTTCACAACATCAACAATACCAATCCCTTCGAACGAATCGGTTTTGTTGGCTAAATCAACCGCAGCCGCCCAAGTATCATCAGCACCCAAACCAAAGATGGCACCTGTCCAGTTCTGTTTGCCATTAAGCTGCGCCGCTTTCACGTTCGCGCCTAGTGCATCATCAGCCACCACTTCATCAAGGTTGGTCATGTTATTAACACGAGTCACTTTGCCTTGTAGTTCGGCCTTATCGGTCTTGCCGATAAAAAGCAGATGGCGTTCAATTTCTGGAATCCCGCCTTGCCCTAAATTGAGGTTGTTTACCTCTACCTTTCCGGTTGCCATTGGTTATTTCCTCGCTTATTTTCGCGTCTTGGCCTGCTCAAAAATCTGTATGAGTTGGCGGGTTACTTCACGTTCTTTACTGCCTAATATTTGGCGTTCTGCTAAGGGAATATCCCAAGCTGACACATTCGGTTGATTGCTCAACTCACGAATAATTAGCCCTGCTTGGCCATGGGTCACGGTTGCCATTAACAGCTTGAGCGTGGGCTTCTTCTTTCCCTTGCCACTCTTGCGCGGCACCATGTACCCCAATTCCCTTAGCTTTCGCGCCTGCCCTTTAGAACAAGGCGCGGAATAATCTGGCGTTCCCCATCGCTTTTGCATTTGGCGTTTGGTCATTTTTTGCTTTTGACCAAGGTGATGCCTTGCTGCAATTCTTGCGGTGAGCTTATTGCTCCAAGTAAGGTCGAGCGTGTTGGCGTTTCTCACATAGGGTGTTAACCCCTTTGCCATTCGGCGCATTACCTTGCCGCGCTTGTTTCCTTTCTTGGGTGTTAATGTTTGGCCGTGAATGTCTTTTTGTTGCTGAATTCGTTTGCGTGTATTGGCTTTTTCCCAACGGCCTAGGGTTTTCAATATCCAAATACGCTTTCTTGGTGGAAGAGCTAACATGGCAAGCTTTTCTTGCATGTTGAGCACATCCCTTTGATTCACATTAACTGTCGGTTTCATTCACCAACTCCGCTTCTTCTGCGGTGTAAATCTCAACGGCTTGAACTCGGTACTTAGTCCCGCGCCAAGTGATCATCCCACCCTCATCGGGAACCAGCTCAATCGGCTCCATCAATTCAAGTTCGATACTCACATCAGCCGCTTCTTCGCTGATCACATCAACCGATAAAGTCGGGTCTTCAAGCTCTTGTTCGTTGCGGTCTTCTTCATGGTCGCTTAACCAACAAGCAATCAAAGCCAACAAGCAACGTGGGTCTAACAACTGGTGAGGATATTCCTCAATCGAGATCACCGCGTTGTACTTCCAAAAACATGCGATATACCCACCGTTCCCACGGTCTTCACCGCTCGGCACAATCGAACCACCTTCTTGCCACGCTTCAATCTTGTTATCCAAAACGCTGCTATTTAAGTGACTAACGATGTAATCCGTTAAATGCTCAAGCTTGGTTTTGCTGTAAGCCGTGTCGCTCATATCGCTTCAATTCCGTTGGCACTGCGGCCAAGTAACAAACGAACATCTTGGTTACTCTGAGTAACAAAACGTGCCGCCTGTTCTGGTTCATCCGTTGCCACGCTTTCCCCTTCCTTACGGCGGTCTTGCGTGGCGAATTCAGGTAATAGATCAGCATGGGCCAAACCATAAACCGCACGTTTGTACACCATGGCTTTAACAACGTTCAGTTGTGGCGGTGTGCCATCAACCAACAGGCTTTCTAATCGCTCTTGAATAGCTGCTGCTGCAATCCCAACGGCCATTGCTAAAGAGTCGTTATCAAACGTGTGGGGAATACGGCGCAACTGGCGAAATTCATCGGTTGATAAATCCGGCCAACCTTCACCTGGTAAGGCGGCATTTTCTGCGCGGTTAACTTTCCCACCAAAGCTCATGTTGTTTCCTTGCTTCTCGATCACTAAATAGGTGCGCCTCTAACCACTGGGTCGACGGCATCGAGTAAGCACAAAGGCTTCTCTTACCTCACCAGCCGAGGCGCGGCGGCATAGGAGTCTTTACTAGTCGCTGCGACTAAAGATTCTTGCCATCTTCAATGGCACGAATACGTTGTTCGATTTTCTTCACTTGGGTACCCACTCCCACTTTTGGGTGTTGATTGTGGGCGTGTTGCAGTAGAACCAATGCCTTTTTCAACACTTCGACATCACCAACGGCGGTTGCTTGCGGGTTCCCTTGTTCATTTCGGATCAGGAACAAACCTGCAAACTTGTACCATTTGGCGTTCACCTTCTCGTGTAATCGCCATTCCTTCTCGACCTTCTCAAACACTTGGGAGAAATACGGCTCAATGGAATTACCACGTTCAGATTCATGTTCCGCCCATGCCAATACTTCATCGGCACAGAAGGTTGGCCAATCACGGCGGAAGTTCTCCGGCGTTGGCAGGTCACGTTCAATGGCTTTCATGCACCAATCAATCGCGACATCTAATTCTTTAATGTCGAATAACCAGATCACCACGTTGGTGAAAATCGGGTTCTCGAACTGATCACCGCTTTCTAAATAGCGTTGGACATAAGGCTTGTACTTCGGCACTAAAACATTGCGCTTATGCTCGATACGGTCGGCAATCGCATTGAAAGAACGTAGATGCTTGCGGTCTTCTTCGAACTCAATCAGCTTAATGTGCAGGCTATTGGTGTCGGCCACTGGGCTTGTGCCAATATGTCGCTGCTCTTTGTCTACCTTCTTTGCAAGGTTGTCTCTCATACCTGGCGATAAGCGCATTGTTGTTTACCTTTTGCTGAGCCGGAGTTGCACCAAAGTGAACTTTGGCTTCGTTGAAACTTGCGTAACCTTTGTGCTCACCTACCGCATAACCTTCGTTACGTAGGTATGAGTTTTCATGCTGCTTACGCTCTTCTGAATGCTCAGATTTACGGTGGCGCGTATTACGCTGCGTGTAGATATGCAGGTTTTTCAGCGTGGTCACTGTCATTCGCATACCAGGGAAGAACGGTGGCGACATTGCACGACGGCCAGCAATCGAATTCGGCAGTTGTTGCGCTGCTTTCTTCTCGGTTGGTGTGGTTGCCGCGTCATACAAACGCGCTTGCTCGAATGAAAGCAGATCAGCACCCACCAAAACAATCAGGCTTGGGTCATTACGTAGCGCTGCATGAATCTTGGTGTTGATAAGGTCAGAAGCCATCGCATCAAGGTTTTTGTAATCACCGCCGCCGTCTGGGTCTAGGTACACATCCACATCAATAATTTGGTCTGGTGACTTCTCTTTCACCACTTGCTGCCAACCTTTGTTTACGTCTTCGCCGTTAGGGTTGGTGTCAGGGTCTGTTGTTTCCGATGTTTTAATACCGTTGAAGCCAACACGAATCATGTCTTGCGCGAAGTTCAGCGTTGCGTTCTCGTTCAAACGCTTCATGAATTCGCCCGGCTTACCCGAGTTCGCCCATACGCTTAGCAAATCCCAAGACGCAACCGCGCATGAATCCGTTTCAACTAACGTGAACGTATTGCCCGACACACCCGAAGTGGTCGTGTGACGACCGCCTTTTTTACGGCCCGTATGAAGTTTGTTGGTACCAACATCGATCACTTGGCCTGTCAGTTGGTCTACATCTTCCACTGTGATCAGCTTTAGGAAATCAACCGATTCCATCAGCTTGTTTTTCAGTGCCGTTTCAATCGGGCCTGAAATTGAAAACTGTTTGCTCACATCAGAGCGGCCAAACACTTCACACTGCTTGGCACAATATTGCTCTACCAGAGCACGAGCCGTTTGAGTTAATTGCATGTGCTGTAGCTCCTTATGTAAAGCTGCTATTGTCTACCGAAAAGCCGTCGTTACCTGGTTCTTGATCAGGCAGCTCTTTCGATAAAGCATTAAATTTAGTTTCCAAAGCCGTTACTTTTTCCATAACAGGGGCTAGCTCTGTTTTTAGCGCAGCAGAGAATTGTTCTACTGTTGCACCTTCCGGCTTAACTTCTGGCTCAACTTCCGGCTTTGGGTCTTGCTTGCTGAACTCTTGCGTGAGTTCATCTTTAATCGCGGTTTTAAGCTCGCCTGCAAAAACACTAAATTGCGTTTTCAAGAAAGCTTTTAGCTGCTCTTCGTTCACTTCGCTATCCTCTGGTTGCGATGATTCAGGTACACCCTCTGGCTTCTCTTCACCAGAAGTAAAGAATTGGCTACACATCGATAAAAAGCGTTCACTTCGTGTAAAGCACTCATCAAG
Organism: Vibrio sp. 10N.286.49.C3; assembly: GCF_041469545.1. Classification (NCBI taxonomy): domain Bacteria; kingdom Pseudomonadati; phylum Pseudomonadota; class Gammaproteobacteria; order Vibrionales; family Vibrionaceae; genus Vibrio; species Vibrio sp. 10N.286.49.C3. Next base: position 93,631 of record NZ_JBFRKT010000002.1, on the reverse strand, counting down.
ATCAATCTCTTCAAGGTGGCTACACTCAAGGTTCGTGGTTTCGCCAGCCTTACGAGAAAATTGAAGTGACGAAGTACCAGTGGAAGCAGGGGAGTCAGTCGCAGCTAGGCCCATTAGGTAACAACGCCCTTCGCCTTTGTAATCTGGCTCTGGCTCAATTGATGTGAATAGTTTTTGCTTCTTACTGTTGGCATCAAGTAAATACTGGTTAGGTTCCAACTTAGCGAACAGGCGCATTTTGCCGTTTTGTTCTTCAACTTTAAGTTCTACAACTCGACCCCAGTTTTCACCGTATCCGTAAAAGCGGCGATGTTCCGGCCAAATCAAAGCTGTGTATTCTTCTGGGTCGTAACTTTCAGCCATTTGAGATAACCATTCACGGGTAATCTTGCGCCCGTCTACAGTTGGCCCTTCTGTTGCAATTACTTTCCAATCACTGATTTTTGCCATTCATCTAACTCGCTAATTTCGATGTTAATTCGGTAATACCATCTTTCTGAGCCCAAACAATACGCCTTTGACTAACTCCTTTCAGCCACTTCAATTCCTAGAAATTCGGATATTCGTCATATCCGAATTCATCCGAATTTTGGTTAGTCATTTGCAAGTTTTCGGGGCGTATGATGCAGGTATGGCATATTCAAATGAAATAAAAGAGGCCGCGAAAAAGCTTTATTTGCGCGGATTACCTCCTAAGGAAATCGCGGCGCAATTGAACCTAAATAGCGACCGTATTATTTACACCTGGGCAGAGAAATCTGGCTGGGCTTTGTTGTTGAACGAACTTTCTGTTGAGGAAATGATTAACCGCCGTTTGGCCGTGTTGATTGATAAAGACGAGAAAACCGATCAGCAGCTTAAAGAGATGGACAAGCTGATTGACCATCACGTTAAGTTGCTTAAAGCCATGAGTGATGCAAAAGCCAAAGCTGACCGAATGCTTGCGCAAGGCAGCTCGGGTAACAATGGGGCAAAAGCTGAAAGCAAGGGCAGCGGCCAGAGTAAAAAGAAAGGGAAAGGCAAAAACAACATCGAGCACCTAAGTGAAGATGACTTTGCAGATTGGCACGATTCCCTGTTTGAATATCAACACGTAATGCGCAACAACATTAAACAGCGTATTCGTAACATCCTTAAATCACGCCAAATTGGTGCCACCTATTATTTCAGTGGTGAAGCGTTAGAAGATGCGATTCTAACGGGCGATAACCAAATATTCTTGTCAGCGTCTCGCGCTCAAGCCGAAGTATTCCGCAGCTACATTATTGCGATTGGCAAAGAGTTTTTAGACATCGAGTTATCAGGCAACCCGATCACCCTATCGAACGGGGCTGAACTGCGCTTTCTATCAACCAACAGCAAAACCGCCCAGAGTTACCACGGCCATGTTTACGTGGACGAATACTTTTGGATTCCGAACTTTGACGAACTGAACAAACTCGCTTCGGCAATGGCCACCCACAAGAAATGGCGCAAAACCTACTTTTCCACGCCATCTTCTAAGATGCACCAAGCTTACCCATTTTGGACGGGCGACTCTTGGCGCAAAGGTAAAGAGTCTCGCGAAAAACTTGAATTCCCAACCTTTGCCGAATTCCGAGACGGTGGCCGACTCTGTGACGACAAACAGTGGCGTTATGTTGTCACGATTGAAGACGCGGCCAACGGCGGTTGTGAGCTTTTCGACATTGACGAACTGCGCGAAGAATACAGCCAAGAAGATTTCAACAACCTGTTTATGTGCATGTTCGTTGACGGTGCGCTGTCTGTCTTCAAATTCTCAGACCTTGAAAAAGGCATGGTCGACGCCGCCCACTGGCAAGATTTCAAACCGAAGAACAAACAACCCTTTGCGCGCCGTGAGGTATGGCTAGGTTATGACCCATCACGAACCCGCGACAATGCGTGTTTGGTGGTAGTGGCACCGCCAGCCGTTGCGGGTGAAAAGTTCCGTGTACTAGAAAAGCACTACTGGAAAGGGCTTAACTTCCAATACCACGTATCTGAAATCGACAAAGTATTTCAGCGTTACAAAGTTTCCTACATTGGTGTAGATACCACGGGCATTGGTGGCGGTGTTTGGGATTTAATATCCAAGAAATACCCGCGTGAAGCTCACGCCATCCATTACAGCAACGAAAACAAAAACCGCTTAGTGATGAAGATGATCGACATCGTTGAAGCCAAGCGACTTCAATTTGATGCTGAACACAAAGACATTGCTATGGCATTCATGGCGATTAAGCGAGTACCAACGGCCAGTGGCAACGCCATGACATTCAAAGCAGAACGCAACCAAACCACAGGCCACGCCGATGCATTTTGGGCGATATCTCACGCCTGCATTAACGAACCGTTAGATCATTCAACGCCAACTAAATCAACTTGGGAAACAGCGGCATGACCGAAGAAACACAAACACTAATTAAACAAGATGAGCACACACCCGATTCGGTTTACCACATTGACTCATCGCCCGAATCAGTCGATGCAAACAGTTGGATGACTTCCTACTCAGATTTGTTTTACAACGACTCAGAGAACTATTGGGAACCGCCTATCTCGCGCCAAGGCTTGTCGGAAACCTCACGCGCTAACGCTTACCACTGTTCAATTCTTAAAGCGCGTGCAAATCATGTTGCAGCCCGTTTCACTGGCGGTGGTGGTTTAACACGCCGTCAGGTTCAATTTTTCGGGAACAACTATTTCACGTTTGGTGATGCGGCGTTCTTAAAAATTCGCAATGGCTTTGGGGTACCCGTAAGGCTTCACCCACTGGCAGGCATGCACATGCGCCGCCGCAAGAATGGTGATTTTGTGATACTTGGCCGCGACAGTAGCCAACGTGTTTACAAACAGAAAGACATCATCTTTTTGCCACAAGACGATTTGCAGCAACAAATCTATGGTGTGCCGGATTACTTAGGCAGCTTGCAAAGCAGCTTGCTAAACAAAGACGCCACCCTGTTCCGCCGCCGCTACTTCAAGAACGGTGCGCACATGGGCTTTATTTTCTACGCATCAGACCCAAACCTGAGTGAAGAAGATGAAAAGAAAATGAAGGAAACCATTGCCAGTTCAAAAGGCGTGGGCAACTTCCGCAGCATGTTTGTGAACATTCCGAACGGCAAAGAGAAAGGCATTCAATTGATTCCAGTGGGCGACATTGCCACCAAAGACGAATTCGAGCGAATCAAAAACATCACCGCGCAAGACATTTTAGTCGGCCACCGATACCCTGCAGGCAAAGGCGGTATGATGCCGCAACCGGGCTCCACGTTCCCCGACCCAGAAAAGGTGGGCAGAGAATACGCCAAGGACGAGATCATTCCAGTGTGCGAACTGATTATGGATGAAGTGAACAACGACCCGGAAATCAGAAACCTAAAGCACTTACATTTGAAATTCGATATTGCGATAGGAACAGAAGCATAGAACTGTACAAAAACACAGTTTATGGCTTAATATTGAACTGTCAGTCAGTTCAGTTAGGTCATTGTTATGAGAGTGTTTTGCCCCGAATGCGGTGAAAAAAGCCGCATTCAAAAATCAAATAGGTTAAGTTCTAAGTATGCCGATTTATATTGTTCATGTAATGACCCTGAATGTGGTCACTCATTTGTTATGAACTTATCTTATAGCCACACTCTTAGCCCTAGTGCTAAAACCACTTCACAGTTAGCCTTTAATATGATTAAGGCTTTAGCACCAGAACATAGAGAAGAATTAAAGCAGCAGCTTTCTATTCTATAACTTGAAAGTAGGACTATCCGCTTCATCAGCCATCCCGATAATTGACTGGATGGCTTTTATTTTTTCTTCATCCACTAAATGAGCAAACCTTGGCAGCATACACTCTAGTAGCACTCTCCCAGCTTCCTCTCTTCCTTCCTCAACCGAACTGACAGCAACACCATCAATGATGACATCCAGAGCGGATTGAAATAGCTGCTTTTCTTTTGACATATCAATACCCTTACCAATGACACTGAAAATATACTGTATATCTATACAGTTTTCTAGCTGTATTCTTAGACCTGCTTCACTCATATGCCATTTTCCTCTTTAATAACTTAGGTTTTAGTGTTCGACCAAATAGCCAACACACGTATCAGCTAATTTTGATTCATTTCTTTATTAAGCTATCACGGGTTTAAAATTTCCAAAGTCACCCGTGGCTACTGGCCCGAACGCCAACCAGTGACTCTAAACCTATCAGCTTTATTTTCGTGTCAACCTTTTGATCGGCAACTATTCAAAAAACAATTCTCAAATGGCAATGACTAAATTGAACGTTCAAAAACGCCAATGACAAATGAGTTAGACGGATTGGTGCTTAATTAAAAAATATGAATGTAGAGAAAGGAGGGTGTATTTATAGTTGCGAAAAGCAGATCGGCTGTCAATAGACGAAAAAAAACGACGGCTGTGGATAACCGTCGTTTCAACCCACTTTAATTATGTTGTGGATAAGTGGAAATTCTTTTCTTTTAATTACATACAGTTGCATTAAAAACCATAACAACCATCACATTAAAACGGGCATCTTGCCCCGTATTTAGCTAACACTTTAGCGATGTATTCCCACAGTTCATTCAAATCTCGATACTCCAAATAGAAGTTACTGTCGACAAACTGCGAACCGCTTGATGAGAAATTCGGTTGCGCTTGCCCTTTCCCACCGATACCCAATTCAAAGGTGGCTGAGAACTTGCCGCCTCTTGGCCTTACATTGAATTTAATATGGTATGTCCAATGGGTTTCAGATTGGCAACGTTGATAGTGGGCCGGTATCCAACCGGAGTCGTAAAAGTTTGGATAGGTGTGATTTGGAAGTTGGTTGCCAGCGAACGGCGGAAGTGTTGGAAGGTTTGAACGAAGTTGGTTAGCCATTTGGTTAAATGCGGTGATGTAGGCTTCTTTGATGGCTGCGGCTTTTGCGCCTGTAAATCCCATCACCAAGAACATAAAGCCGTCTTTGGTCATCTGATAGGCTTTCCTAAATTGCCCTTTTTGATCGATATAATCAACCGCCTCAAAATTGAGGGCGTTAAATTTTTGGGAGCAATCCAGATTATCAAGAGTACGTAAAACGTTGTCATGACGCTTACCAAAGGCTTCTGCTACTTTAAGTGAAGTAGTTCTAAGATTACCGTGGTTTTCTACAACAGAATTTTCAGGAAGAAGAGTAATTGTGGTCATAGTGACCTCCTTGGAATGATTTTCTAAATCACCACACAAAGGTCTCAATCTATGGGTGGTGAACTGAGCAAGGTTGAGACTACCGCTTCCAAGGATACGGCCAGCATAAAGCTGCCTTGCCCAGCCCACCATAATTCAGATAGTACGGTTCTTATGCGAAACGTCTATGTATAGATGCGCTGAAGCCACACATAAAAAAACCAGCTAAAAGCCGGCGTCTATGCGCCTTGGAAATAAAAACGGGGTCTCAATCCCGACACTGGATTTTGCCAGTGCTCTATCACATTAGCCGATGTGAACTATAATAGTCAATGATGTGTAATGATATTGATGAACATTGACGCATATTGATAAAGAACTGACAATGTGATGATTGTTTGAAACTTTAGAGTGATGTATAGTTTGCGTCCTAAGAATTAATATATTATTTGATCCATATCCATGAGGTTCGACCTTGACTGAACGTGTTGCTGAAACTCGCACTAACAACCTACTCGATGAACTTCGAGATTATATCTTTAGCGATAAAACGCTCAACGATATCCAGTTTGCGACGTTGAAGAAAGAAGCATCCAACCTTCCGACTATTGAAGAGTCAGCTTTAATCGAAGTACTTGCCTATTGTGCAGCCAACAAACTGGACTTAGCAGAAGATAAAGCAATGAGTGTTGCTCGACAGTTTTCTCACGAGTCTTTTGTTTCATCAAATATGATTTGGACTATGCTTTACTTAGGAAAGCCAACTATTGCATATGAAGTCGTTAAGCGTATGCCTCTTGAATGTGCAGACGAATACGATGTGGAAAACATTATCAGCACCAATTTTCTATTTAATGATTTCGGCATTGATGCTCGATTGAATGAGTGGTTACTAAGAACTAATCAGCATGAGCTCTTAGAGCGCATGCAAGAAGGGACTGAGGTAAGGCGTATGGTAATGAGAGAAATAGAGTCAAGGTTTGACGTTTCATCCAACACTGTAACCGAACTTTCTATTTTAGCTGCTCGCGTGGTTGAAGAGCATACTGGTGTTGTAATTAACAACACCTTACTTGCCATTCCACCCGAATCAGGACGTGCTACCCTAACGGTTTACGTTGAATGCGAGCCTGAAAAAATCTTCGATTTAAACTGGGACTTATCAGGAGCTTTGGTTGACGCAGAGTTAGATGATATCAAATGCGTGACCCATTTCGAAATCCTTGGCGAAAACGTTCCTACATTTGCAGAGAGGTTGAGAAATGCCGGTTAATCCTAGCGACTTTCTTTCTCTTATACATAATGCCGAATGCGAGTCAGAAATAGATTATCGCAACATAATTAGCCGAGGCTACTATGGGATGTATCACGGTGTTCTAGATATGTTAACCCAAAGGCCTATCATGCTTGCTGATGGTGGTGTCCACGAGTCTTTGAAAGAATATTTAGGCTCACATCATGCAAAAACCCATGAACCTTATGATCGTCGAGAAATGTTGCGCCTGAAGACTTTTTTAGAAATTTACAAAGTCAAAAGACAAAATGCTGACTATCAACTGAGTGTAGACATTTCAAAGAAAGAAGCTGAATCAGCTATTCATGCGACCAAAAACCTTCTAGCTAAATGCGAAGAAATGAAAGCCGCACTACCAGACTGTCCTACAGGTACTTAGTCAAGATATTGTATAGAATAGCTCCCAATAGGGAGCTATTTTTTTACCTGTATTCCCAATTGATGAGTTATACCAACGGCCAAGCGCATTGTACTGCTTCTTGCATATCTGGGTCTAAAGCATCCACTTCCCACATTCGGAAACGTTCAAAATCAGGATGAATCATATTAACGCTTCCCCATATTAGAAAGCGCCGCATAAAGAGCTGCGCCTTGAGCCTTAACAGCCAGCAGGTTTTCTTGCTCAGAAGTTAAATTTTTCAAAATCAAAAGTCGTTCATAATCTGAAAGTGACATATCGTTAATAAACTCTTTCAATGTGGCTTGGTGTAGTTCAACCACCTCTTCGTCTAGTGCAATATTTTTAGTTGTCATTTATCTAGCTCCTACGCTAACGGCCAATCACATTCCGCATCAGGGAAAAACGAAAGGTCAGGTTGTTGGTATTCATCTTTTGCTTGTTCCGGTTGGGCGAATGTCTTGTCCCAACCCTCAAAATTCAGCCAATTCATATCATCTGCAGGTACTCGGCTCACTTCGACCAGTTGCGCTGGGCGTTTATTGCCGTGTTCGTCTACCTCCACAGGGCGGATTTGAATACTTGTCTCATTATCGATTCGAACTGAGCTGCCTTTTAGTAAGGCAGAAACCGAAAAGGCACCCATATTTGGTGGGCTATTCGCCACTATTTCATTTGGGCTTAACAATCTAGTTAGCTGATCGCAGACCTGTACCTCATCAAGCTCCGTACAGTTATTGACAGAACTCCGAGAGGAGCCAGAGGCTCCAGAAAGAGCAAGATCAGAAGCAAGAGCAAGAGCCCCCGCTTCCGCTTCTTCGTTAACTGGTGTTTTCTTCTTAATCGTCCAAACCTTTAGACGTGTTTTAACCACTTCCTCTGGCGTTTGGAAACCTTGTAACTTGCGAACGGTTTCGCCATGCGGTGAAGCAAATGGCAGCTCTTGGTAAACATTCACGATCAGCAAATCGTCACGCTTAACGAACGGGCCACCTTGCCCCATGATGTAACCTTGCCAGTTACCATGGTCAGCCGCTTTCAACGTGCCAGCGATGCTTGGGGAATGGGTTTTAATACGGGATTCATAGTTAGCCGCAATGAACTCAACCAACTCGGCGTTGGTTAGAACTCTTGCAGGTTTTACAGGGCCAACAATGTGACGATTCAACATGCCGTAAATTGCCATTAGGTCGCCGCGCTCTTGCATGAACACGTATTCCATAAAGGCTTTTTTGTTCTGGTTAGCAAAGCGGCGTAACTCGCGGTATGTCGTAACCGGAGCACCACCAAAGAATTGGAACTGACGAATACACCAACGGCTTTTCCAAGCGCTCACGTTCTTCGCCATGTCTTTAACTGACTTGCCAGTTTCATCGGACACTTCATCATCCATCGCGAAACCGTCAATGTTCTTAGAAATGTATTTAGCGATGTAACCCGTTGCGGTGCCTTGCTCTGGGTCGATAAAACCCACATCGCAACGCGCTGAGTAATTCACGTTTAAAGTGGTTAGTGTTTTCTCAACAATAGGCAGGCGCTGCGCTGAACTTGGGATCACAACTTCTGGGCAGTTGCGCTTCATCTTCACAGGGAAGTTGTTCGCATACACCTTTGAATAAACCGTGAATGGGTTTACTGATTTGTTTTCACGCACGCAGCTATCAACCAACGGCCATTGCTTAGTTGGCATCAGTTCATGCATATCGGCTTTTACTGCATAACGGATAAAGATGTCCGTCACGCGCAATACTTCTTCTGGTTTAACCCAAAGCAGCAAGTGCCAGTGCGGTGTGCCGTCATGGTGAGGCTCTGCCACACGAACGCCAAACCAACGAATTCCATCACGGCTTAACTTAGCGCGAATACGTTGCCAAACATTGTTCAAGTAGCCTTGCGCATCGCGAGGGCTTGCACCATTCCAATGGCTAATAAAGCCACCTTTCTTGTAACTGTTGTGATATTGCGCCGGAGTGGTCAGCGTTAAAAACAGACCTTGTAAGCCAAGTGATGTGGCGATGTCTTCACAGCCACGGCAACGAACCATTAATTCATGACGGCGAATAGCAGGGTTAGAAACACTTTTCAAAACCATGCCAGCAAGATCAGCTTCTTCACCTGTTTCTTCATCAAACAGGCTCATGTTTTGGATAGCTTCCCAGTTGCGCTTTTGCTGTTCTTGGTGTTCGCGAATGCAATCCCATGAAGCATAAGGTGACGCCTTTGAAGATACTTGGCCCATAGCAATTGCTAAGTGCTCACGCATCACCTTTCTTACTTTCACTAAGCGGTTATTCCACCACTTGTCGCAACGCATTTTCGAGATAAATTGAAACACGTTTTCATCGGTTAGCTTTTTGCCCGCACCTGGCGCTTTAATGCCGAATTGGTCGATAAGCTCAGCACACTGGCGATAAACCATTAATGCCGCTAGGTTCTCACCTTCTTCGGTTTCACATTCAATGTTTGCAGTTAGCGTGGCTTGGTAACTAATGATGATGGTCGAAAGCTTGAACGCCATTTCTTTAAGCTCATCAAGTTCGAGCTCTGCCAAAATGCGGCTTTTCACTGGCTTGCGGTTTTTCTCTGCTTGGTCGAAATCAAAACGCGCTTGCTCGGCCACTGGTGTGTTTGGGCGGGTAAAGTTGCTTTGCTCAGTGTCGTTATGTTCTTCACTTAGCAAAGCCACCTTTTGAGTGGTTGGGAGTTTTTTGTAATTAGCCAATACCATGCGAACGCGATCACTTGCAGGGCGCATTCTTTCACGCAGAAAGATGTTGGCATCTTTAAAGCTTTTCTTCTCACAAATAGAGATGTAACGAGTCGCAAAGTATTTAACCAAATACTCTGGCAGGTCATTGAAAAACTGTTTGCGCCATTCGTGGTCGCGTGGGTTCACATCATAAAGCTTACGCTCTGTAACGCTCATCCCGTCCGGTTCACGCTCAAGTGTTGAACGTTCTGCCGGAGCATCTATGGCTTTCGGTTTTTGCGGGTAAACGTGCAATTGCCCCCATTGCTGACAAGCGATGGAGGCTGCACGTTTTTGCTCTGTGGTAAATTCAGTGTTTGAAGAACTCAAAACTAGTTTACACCCATGTGTTCATCAAAAGCTTTACGGCTCATCATGCCCAAAGCGAACGCCCAGAACGGGCTCATGTTAGATGGCTTTTTCATAGCAACTCGGTTGTTTTTAGTCACACGAACACCGCCGCGCTCAACCGGAGTTTCTACCGCTTGCGCCAACGTCATGCCTTTTTTCAAACGAAAGAAAATGGTGGAAGGGCAAATACCAAATGCTTTAGCAATTGGTACTACGCCGTGAACACCTTTATAAACATGTTTAACACTCATGCTGCCACCTCAGACTTTGATAAGGCCTCGTCACATGACGGTGAAACCCAGAGACACTCAACTTTTAACTTGGTGCCTTTTCCTGCCGAAATACGGGACAATTTTTCCTTTTTAAACCAACCAGGCAGTAAATCGTTGTAAAGATCAGAGTCATACCCAGAAAGAACCACCATGCCTTTGAGATTAATAAGGCAAGCTAGCAGTTGCTCGTGTTCTGCATCTGTCATTTCGTGTTGATAGACCTGTCTTGATGAATTCAAAACCCTTGTTTCTTTCATGTAAGGAGGGTCAACATAATGAAGAGTTTCCACGCCATCATGAGTAAGCATACATTTTGTCGCATCGCGATTTTCAATGTTAACGCCTCTTAGACGTTCACAAACGAACTCAATAACTGGCGTGTATTTGCCCCAACAATGAGCTGATGTACTGTATTTTCTTTTGGCTTCACAACGAAAACCAGTAGGATGAAACGTCGCTGCGCCAGAACCAAATCCCATAGCAGATCGCACAATTGTTCTTCTTGCTCTCTCGATAGGATCATTTGTCTTTTCGTATGCCAGGCAGAACTCATCCCTGCTATAAGGTGTAAGCTCGCACATACTAGTTAATTTCTTGGCATGCTCTTCATTACGCAAAACTTGGAAAAGATTAAAAACATCCTGATCTAAGTCGTTGTAAACCTCTCCATGTGAACGTTCCTTTTGCAGCAAAACACTGCCAGCACCACCAAACGGCTCTACGTAACATTTATGATCAGGAAAGAACTCCATAACCCATTTCGCCAACCGAAATTTGCCACCGTGATAACGCAATAATGGTGTGTGCATCTTTTTAACACTCATGCTGCCACCTTCTTATTTACTGAAACGATATGACTCAAACCTTGTGGGATGTCGAAGCGGTTGCCGTTATCCCAGATAAACCACATGTACTCGCAAGAATCCGAACCGCCATTTACAAAGCGTGGACGCGGGACAATAACTGGCGTTTTCTGAGGAAAACCAACTTCCTCCCAGAAAGACAAACGCTTTATTGAACCGAGATAATTCACGCGTTGCAGGTAAGCCATTGTTCCGTTTGGTGCCAACTCGCTCAGGCTTTTACGGATGAATTCTTCCGTTAGTGAAAAAGGTGGGTTTGTGATGATCACGTCTTGCATTCCAAAATCAGTCGCTAGGTAATCAATACCCTTTTCAATTTCAGCAAATGACTTTTGGCTTTGTGGCAAATCAACCTTGTTGAAGATCGCGCCAGTACCAAAGCAAGGTTCTAAAAACTTATCGGTAGGACGAAGCGTTAACTTTTCCAATAGAGCAATAACGCACTCGTCAGGTGTTGGGTAAAGTTCGCGTGGGATTGTTTTTCCAGTAGTAGAACTCATGCTTCCACCTCTGCAATAGTGCTGAGGTATTGGTTAGCTATTTCAATGAACACTCGACCATCTTCAACAGTGGTTTGAGAATCATCAATGGTGTGGCCAGAAGAACGCACAATGTCATAACCCGCTTCAATGCAATCGCATGTTTCTTGTAAACGGTCACGCAGGTACTCAATTAAAGTTTGCGCTTTGGCGTGAGTAGCGCACGCAAGAGAAAGGACACACCATCCCTTTTCTAAACCGAACTGATCACCATGTAGGATGTGACAAATTTGGGCATTAATTTCCTGCCCTGTGTAATCTCCGTTTTCGTTAATCTCGCGCAGGTTTAAGCAGTCGTTCACTTGGAAGTCACGATCATTCAATCGAACTTCGTTAGTTTTACGTCCTGCCAATACTTCGGTGAAATGAACAGATTGAATTTTCAACTCATGCAGTTTGAAAGTGCTCATGCTTCCACCTCAACATTTGTTTCAGCTTCTTCTCGCGCTTCAATAATGAGCTCAGTCAGTTTGCTTTCAATCGAAAGAAGTTGCTCCAAAGCATCTTCTTTATCAATCTCCACATCAGCCGCGTATAGGTATTTTCGCTTGACGCTAGAGTAATCAGCGTCCATTGGTGCCACGTTGACAAACAAGCAATTCACATGAGCCGAATAACGAGTAAAAATATGAATCACATCAGCGTTAGCCATCGCCAACACATTAATCGCGTGAACAATATCGAACACTTCGCGCTGCTCAATGGCCGCCGCTGTTTCCTTTTCAACCTTGTTGGTAAACTCTTCTGCCTCTAAGTCGAAGTTCACATCTAAACGAATACGGCTAGGCAACAATGAGTTCAATGCAAAAACCATCTTGCGTTGGTTAAACATTGCTTGGTCGTTGAAACGTTGAGTTTTGACTAGAGTTGCGCGGCACTCTTTAAGCGTTTCGTTTGCTTCCGCTTTAAATTGTGCTGCTTCTTTAACTAGCTTTTTAGCTTGCTCTAACTCTGTTAATTTTTCTGAATTCATCTTCTATGCTCCTACGCTAAGACGAAAAAAAAGCCCCCGTTACAGGGGCAAAGGCTGCTTGCTCTTAATGGGTCTTACTAAACTGTTTGTGCTTCAATCGGCGAACATCACCGAACTGCTTATCGAATCCTGAAACGAGTGTTTTTAAGTACTGCATTCCCGTTCTGATTTTCTGCAATTCCAAATCATCGAATGATTCAAAAGTGCGTTGGTAATCTTTGGCAGGTAAGCCACCTGCAATCAGCACTAGGCCTCGGCTTTTATCTGGCAACGTGTTGAACATTTCCTGCAACTTACGGCGCGTTGCTTCACCGTTAAAAAGCGACTTACAAGCGGCGATGCTATCTGCCGCGCTTGGTAATGGTTCTTGAATAGGTTGTTCTTGTTTTCTAGCTAACTGGTTCATGCTCATTTCCTTATGCCAAACCTGGAAGTGGAGCACCGCTTGCAATTAGGTCGGTACCAAATTGCATCAAAGGCTGTAAGCCTCCGGTGGTGCGGTTTTCAACATCGTTGATAAGAAGCACAAGGTTGCCAATGCCAGCTTGCGCCTTTTGGATTAGAGATTGTTTGTGGGTGCGAGAAAGTCGAGAGTTGTTGCCGTGTTCCAATGCCCAAGTAGAAAGCTCACCTGCATTCGCGCTGTTATGTAACAAACGCTCCATCATGCTTTTTTCGTCTTCTTCCTTTAGAACTGGCGCGGCCACCATATCGAGCCCAAGCAAAAGACAGTTAATAAGCGTGTAGTTCCCGCTTACCTTTGAAACCGCAATCAACTCAACAGGCTTTAAAACGTGCGGTTGTTCTGGGTTTAACTTGTTGCGTAGCATGCCCGGCTTCATTCCAAGTTCACGAGCGATTTGCTCCATGTTCTCGGAATTCGCAAACGAGCAACAAGCCTCGTCAAATGACTTTTGTTTGGACTCACAAAATACGTACATTGAGTTATTCCTATCCGTAAACAATACTCAAATGAAGAAGAAAGGGACGCAAACGAATGACCAACCAATGACATTGAGCCAAAGAGGACACTTGTTTGGATACTTATCTTCCCATGACTCACTCATTGCATCTTGCAGAGTGAGTTTGGTTTTAGGGCGGCGAATAAAGCTCACGCTTGTTGAGCCGCAGTGCGTTGGTATAGAAGAACCAAGTTGATCAGCACACTGCCCTTGCTTCCTTTTTTTTCTAGCACTGGGATATCGCCAGATTGAATTGCGCGGTTTAACGAAGAGTCCGACCAGCCACTGCGGCGACAAAACTCTTTTTTGGTGCAGAAAGGCACATCTATTGCTATTTGAAGTGTTGCCATAAGTGGTATCCTATTCGTTTGTGTTTATTTGATGGTTATTGACTGATATTGACCAACCATCTTCGGTGTATGACTAATTATTAGATCAAAGTTAGTCACACAGCAACAATTAAAATCACTTGAATGGCAATTTTCTGATGTTTATCCGACTTTTGTCACTCTACGAGTGATATTGGAGTTAAGCATATGACTAGAATACCCGCCAAAGTTCCGGCATTTGACTACATTAACGGTCGAGAATTTACCGAAAAACTAAAAGAAGTCACTGAATGCAAAACATATGAGTTATTGGCTGACTACTACGGGATTCCAAAATCTACGTTTTCGACTTGGCATACTCACAGCCGAACAGGTTGGGAGTTGATAATCAGAACACACCTAGCAACAGGCGCATCTATTCGCTACATGGCTTTGGGTGAAGGCGAACCGTTTGAAGGTGGTGAATCGAATACGCTGTCTTCTCAAGAAATGCAGATATTCAACTTGTCCGATGGGGCTTTAACTGAATCAGGTAAAACTGCTTTAGATATGGTGATGCTTGATAGGTTTGGCTTAAAGCCATCTGTGACTCAAGTAATAGAAGACGATGCGGGTATTTATTACATCAACAAAGAATCAACCGACCCAGTTGCGGGTGATTACCTTATCGATATTGATGGCCGACTTTCTTTGAATTACCTGCAACGTTTACCAGGCAACAAACTGGCAATTGCGTTTGGCACTTCAACGATTGAAGTATCCGAAGACGATATAAAAGTGCTTGGCCGCGTGGCCATGGAAATGAAGAAGAAGTGACTCGGCCTCGCGAATGTTATCCGCAAGGCCGAAAGGTAAAAGGACTCAAAATAGCGTTGGTGGTTAGCCTGTAAAAAGCAACAGCAGTAATGTGGCAAGAAACACTGGAAACGACCAATCCTTGGCAATTTGCGTTACTTTTTCATAGTTAGTCTTTGGTCGAATTTTTTCATCAATCAGAGTAACCATATAGGTTCTTTCTGAAACAGTAATAGAGTGATTTTTCATAAAGGAGCCTCAATTGAACGTCATTCCTCATATCATCACCACAAAGAAACATGCTGATGGTATATACAGTATACTGCAAGACCATAACGCCACATATACGCAATTGGATACTTTTTCCTCCTTCCAAGCTAGTGACGTTTTTTTGATATTGAATGAGCTCCCTTGGGAATTTCTTGCAGGTATTATCGCTGGCTATATTGGTCATAAAAACACAAAAGTCGAAGCGAGTACAAAGCGCAGAGTCGTGATTAAGTATCCTGATAATTCAGAAATTGACGCAACCAACATTCCACCGGAAGAGCTGAAAGAGCTTATCCACCCCCACAAACAGATTTACATTTCGATGTTTGAAGAAAATGAGCGTTCGTAAACTAGAAGACGGCGATAAAAAACCATGGATGTGCGATGTTCGCCCCAATGGCCGCAACGGTAAACGAGTGAGAAAACGCTTCGCCACTAAAGGTGAAGCGCTTGCTTATGAGAAGTTTGTTTTGAAAGAAACAGACGACAAACCGTGGCTTGGTGACAAAGCCCAAACACGCAGCTTGTTAGACATGATTGATTTATGGCAAGAACGTCACGGCCAATCGCTAGCGCATTCAAAATACACGTACAACAAATTGAAGGTGATTGGGTTGGCAGTAGGCGACCCGCTTTACCACAAGTTCACGGCAGGGATGTTCACAGAATATCGAACTCGCCGCTTAGCGGGTGAAGTGGCCGACCTTAACGGCAAAAAAGCCAAGGTGACATTCCGAACCTGCAACAATGAACAAGATTTGCTAAACGCGGTTATTGTCGAACTGAAAAGAATGGGTGAATGGAAAGCGGAAAACCCTTTGCAAATGGTTCGCCAATTCAAATTGCACGAACAGGAAATGGAATTTCTCACTGTTGAGGAAATGCAGCACCTGATCGCCAATGCCGAGGCACACGAATATCATGGTGATTTACACAAGGTGATAAAGTTGTGTTTGGCCACAGGTGGGCGTTTTAAGGAAGCGGCAACTTTAACGGGTGCGCAACTCGCTAAATACAAAGTGACGTTCACGAAAACGAAAGGCAAAAAGAACCGCTCGATACCGATCAGCCCAGAGCTTTATGAAGAAATTTATAAGGCAGGTTCAGGGCCATTGTTTAGCATTGGCTATTCAACAGTGTATCGATTCATCGTGAAACACGTTCCACGTTTAAGTCAGCAAGCAGCTCACGTTCTTCGCCACACTTTTGCGTCTTACTACATGATGAACGGCGGCAACATTATCGCGTTGCAAAGAATACTTGGCCACAGCGACATAAAACAAACAATGCGCTATGCTCACCTAGCGCCCGATCACTTAGAAGATGTGGTGCAGAAGAACCCACTCACGAATATCCGCCTTGCCGAACAAGCCAACCTAAAAGCCTCAGATTGACCACACAGCGTGGACACTTTAATGTCCACATCGTGTCCACATATTTTAGTAATATAGCCAATTATTGGCATTTATTGACTAAGTGACCACACCACAGCCCCCGCAAACCCTTACTACGCCTAGCCCCTGTTAGGATGATTTAGAATGTGGTCTTCCCAATCGACAACATCAATTTCGTATACCACTTTATTACGAACGCTTTCACCTGCTGCATGCATCTCTGTTTTTGATCCCGTAATCAATGGGTGCCATTCTGGGATCGGCTTAGATTCTGATAGAAGACGGTAAGCACAAGTGTCTGGTAACCAGTGAAATTCATCGATCTTGTCACGAGTCAGCTTCAGACACTCTTCACCTGAAGTGAAACGGTTCGGGTAATCTTTACACGAACATGTTTTGTCGTTTAACCAGCTACACGCGACATTGGTGTAGTACACTTCATCGCTATCTTCATCCATTAGTTTATGTAGGCAACACTTACCACAACCGTCACATAGTGATTCCCACTCGTTCTCGGTCATTTGCTCTAGTGTCTTTTCTTGCCAAAATGGAATAGTCATAGGATTACTTCTTACTCTTTTACTGGGGTGCGTGTTATACCGCTAGCCCATAAAAAGTTCAAGGATAATAATTGTTCATTCTTTGATTCAATCAACAGCTGCCACTCTCCTCATTTTTTGCTACTATCGCGCACCCTGTTATTTAGTGAGTTTAATTTGATGGAATGTCGCCTAGGTTGTGGAGCTTGTTGTATCGCTCCAAGTATTACATCTGCTATTCCTGGAATGCCTAATGGCAAGCCTGCTGGCGTACGCTGCATTCAATTAAATGAGCAAGATCTATGCAAATTATTTGGTCAACCTTCACGCCCGAAGGTATGTCACCAATTCAAAGCCTGCCCTGTCATCTGTGGCAAAACAGATCAAGAAGCCCTTGATAACCTGATCGAGTTAGAAGCCATTACCTAAAAGATTATCTGACCTTTTCTTCCTCCTATATGCCCAAGATCTCACAAAGTCGCGAAATCTAAACTATCTTGTTGATACTGGTACAGATTAATAAGGATCGTTATGAATAGGTATATTGCAGAAATGTTTGGTACGTTTTGGTTGGTGTTAGGCGGTTGTGGTAGTGCCGTCTTAGCCGCGGCTTTCCCTGATGTGGGAATTGGTCTACTCGGAGTTTCCCTCGCTTTTGGTTTAACCGTTCTCACCATGGCTTTTGCTATTGGCCATATATCCGGCTGTCATCTCAACCCTGCTGTTACTATTGGACTGTGGAGCGGTGGTCGCTTTGATGCCAAAGATGTCGCACCTTATATTATTGCCCAAGTGATTGGCGGTATTATCGCAGGTGGCGTGTTATTTGTGATTGCTTCAGGCCAAGCTGGCTTTGATGCAGCTGCCTCTGGCTTTGCTTCCAATGGTTATGGTGAACACTCACCGGGCGGTTACTCACTTACCGCTGCACTCGTTTGTGAAG
This sequence comes from Vibrio sp. 10N.286.49.C3, assembly GCF_041469545.1. NCBI lineage: Bacteria > Pseudomonadati > Pseudomonadota > Gammaproteobacteria > Vibrionales > Vibrionaceae > Vibrio > Vibrio sp. 10N.286.49.C3. The sequence goes on along the minus strand of NZ_JBFRKT010000002.1, from coordinate 75,780 downwards.
TGGTCATGACCATGGTGTTCCTATTCGTGATCATGGGCGCGACAGATTCGAAAGCACCTGCTGGATTTGCTCCTATCGCAATTGGTCTCTGTTTAACCTTAATCCACCTTATCAGTATCCCTGTAACGAACACCTCTGTTAACCCCGCTCGAAGTACCGGCGTGGCTGTATTTGTTGGTGATTGGGCTGTTTCTCAGTTATGGCTATTCTGGATTGCACCGATTATTGGTGCCGTGATTGGCGCAATGATATACAAAGCGGTGAGAGGTTCAGATTAAGCTCAGAGAAGTGTTTTGGAATAGAAACCTTTGAGAACCATAAAAGAAAAAGCCGCTTGGTGATGGTTCACCAAGCGGCTTTTTTAGATTTTATGACGACCGAGTAACGAGTGTGAAAGCGTGGTGCCATCCACTAGCTCGAGCTCACCACCAACAGGAACACCATGGGCGATACGGCTAGCGTTCACTTCATGGGCATTACATAGCTCAGCAATGTAATGTGCTGTCGCCTCCCCTTCTACTGTCGGGTTAGTCGCTAAAATAACTTCAGTGATATCACCACGACGTAAGCGGTAATCCAAGACATCGAGACCGATGTCACTTGGACCAATACCATCAAGTGGTGAAAGATGCCCCATAAGCACAAAGTAACGACCGGAATATTGACCCGTTGCTTCAATGGCTGCGATGTCTGCAGGGCTCTCTACTACACAAATTTGACCGTTATCCTGACGTTTAGGATTGGTACAAATGTGGCAGGTCTCTTCTTCGGTAAAAGTACGGCACTCATTACAATGACCAATTTCTGTCATTGCTTGGCTAAGAGCTTCAGCCAACTGCAGGCCGCCTTTTCTATCGCGCTGTAACAAATGAAAGGCCATACGCTGCGCCGACTTGGGGCCAACCCCAGGTAGACAACGTAAGGCCTCCATCAAATGCTCCAGCATATGACTGGTACGCATATATAACCGTTCTGATTTTCAAGTAATGGCCAGTTCAACACAAGCTACTACGAGAATTAACCTTTAAGAATGAGTTATTTAGAAAGGCATCTTCATACCTGGTGGAAGTTGCATTCCGCCAGTTACGCCAGCCATTTTCTCTTTTTGAGTTTCTTCAACGCGACGAGCCGCATCGTTGAAAGCAGCAGCGATAAGATCTTCAAGCATCTCTTTATCGTCTTCCATTAGGCTTTCATCGATATCAACACGGCGAACGCTGTGGCTACCAGTGATCGTTACTTTTACAAGGCCAGCACCTGACTCACCTGTAACTTCCATATTTGCGATTTCTTCTTGAAGCTTTTGCATGCGCTCTTGCATTTGCTGGGCTTGCTTCATCATGTTGCCCATACCGCCTTTACCAAACATGTTAATACTCTCTGGTCTAATTGGTTTATTAAAATTAATTAAGCTATACGTGCTTAAATGGGGGTTAAAACAGTGTGATTCAACCCCTCGGTGTTCAGTTCTCAGATTTGCTTATCTGGGATGATACGCCGGTCACTAAACGTGAAAAAGTTCTAGATAGGACGAACGCTGTCTCTGTCGAGTTCTGCAGCAAAACGTCTTTCAATAAACTGTACGTTGGCATCGTTTTCCAAAGCGGTAAACGCGTCTTTCAACTTACCTTGATACAATCTTTCTCGTAGTTCGAGTGGCGTTTCTCCACCATCACCGATTTCAACACTCAAATGACACTCTTCTCCCAACACGGTATTGAGCGACTGTAATAGTTCGCTCTGTGCGCGATCCGTATTCAAGTGAGCTTGGCTCGCTCTTAACGTTAAAGTGATTGATGTGTCGTTTTTAGCAAACACTGAGTTCAATGCTAACTGTTCAACAAGCTTGGCTGTCTCTAGCTTTTGAATCGTGGCAGACCATTCATCTTGAGCAATCGACTCTTGAAGCAATTTATCGACCATTTCTGGTGTCTTAATATGCTCTAACGCACGCTTGATCTGAGTAGGTGTAAGCTCTTTGCTCACCTCTTTCACTACAGGTTTAGACGGTTTCCAGCGATAAGGTTCATTATCATTGGTTACCTTTTCAGTAGAAGAGGCTGATAAAGAAGCTGGCGACACCCGCTCAGAACCACCGTGTTGCTGAGCAACTCGGTCAAGAACTGAAGTTTTAGCTGGTATCGCTTTAGCCTTTTTTGGCGCCGAACCTTTGTTTTCTGTTGCTGCACCACCTCTACGTTGAGAACGCAATTGGTGGCGTAAACCACTCACCGGTGAAGTTGCACGCGCGGGTTGCTCTTGTGAAGCAGAAGGCGCAGCGCTTGGCTGTTGAACCGGACTCTGGCTCTGATAATTCGTTTGTTGCTGCTGAGGCTGATCTGCACCGTAACTTGGACGCTCATCATAAGCAGGTGGTACATCATACTGGCTGTGCGGGTAATCCTGTTCTGGATAACCTTGATTGCCTGAGTGATCAACGTAACCTTGCGAATCTGAATATTGGCTCTGATTCTGCTGCGGTTGCTGTTGTGCCGACTGTTGCGGTATAGCTTGCTGCTGAGGCGCCTGTTGTTGCACTTGAGGCTGTGAAACCGCAGGAGCCTGAACTGGCTGTCTCGGCTCTGGCACAGGTTGACTCATTGGCTGAGCAACACTCTGAACCTGGTTCTGAACCGGATTCTGAGCTGCAGGAGCTGGCGCTGGGCTTGTCGACTCAGTCGAGATTGCCGTAGCAACAGTTTGCTCAGCAGGCCTAAATGCCAACATACGCAGAACCACCATCTCAATACCAACACGAGCGGTTGGCGATAATGGTAAGTCTTGACGACCTTTTAGCACTATCTGGTAGTAGAGTTGGATGTCTTGAGGGCTTAACGTTTTGCTCAGCAGTTCCAGCCTTTCAGCATCAGGCTGGGCCTTGTCTAAAGTAGACGGCAGAGCTTGATACATCGCTAAACGGTGTAATTGAGTCGCAAGTTGACTCAGCAATCCATCCCACTCAACGCCATTTTCAGCAAGAGCTTGAATACAAGCCATCGCCTGCTGAGGCTGTTTACTGCTAATCGCTTCAAGTAGGTGAATCGCTTGGTCTGTATCCAGCGTTCCAAGCATATGAGCAACAGTGTCTGTTACGACATTACCGTTACCTAATGCGATAGCTTGGTCACTCAGGCTTAGCGCATCACGCATACTGCCATCAGCAGCATGAGCAATCATCCCAAGCGCACGAGGTTCAGATGTCACATTTTCTTGTTCAAGAATATGATCGAGCTGCTCGTGGATATTATCGACACTGATCGGCTTAAGATGGAACTGCAAACAACGTGAAAGAATCGTAACCGGAAGCTTTTGTGGATCGGTCGTTGCGAGCAAGAACTTCACATACTCAGGCGGCTCTTCTAAGGTCTTTAGAAGCGCGTTAAAACTGTGCCTAGACAGCATGTGTACTTCATCGATTAGGTAAACCTTGAAGCGACCACGTGCAGGCTTGTACTGAACATTGTCCAGAAGCTCGCGGGTATCTTCTACCTTTGTACGTGAGGCAGCATCGATCTCGAGCAGGTCAACAAAACGACCTTCATCGATCTCTTTACAGGTTGCACACTCACCACAAGGGGTTGAAGTAATGCCTGTTTCACAGTTGAGTCCCTTCGCAAACAAACGGCCGATGGTCGTTTTACCGACACCTCGTGTACCGCTGAATAGGTAAGCGTGATGCAACCTATTTTGGCTAAGGGCATTCTCTAGTGCTGTTAAAACATGGGCTTGACCAACCACTTCTTTGAATTTGGTTGGTCGCCATTTTCGCGCTAACGCAAGATAGCTCATGAATAATTCCGAAAAGGATTAGTGACCGTCGAATTCGCAGATGCTAAACACTTCTAGACCTAAGCCTTGTAAGCGCTTATCACCACCGATTTCTGGAAGGTTAATAACAAATGCAGCGTGTTCAACCACACCACCAAGCTGACGAATCAGCTTCGTTGTCGCTTCAATCGTACCGCCTGTTGCTAACAAGTCATCAACCATCAGCACTTTATCGCCTTCAACGATAGCATCGGTATGAATTTCTAGCGTATCAGTGCCGTACTCAAGCTCATAAGATTGTGCCACAGTTTGACGAGGCAACTTGCCCGGTTTACGAACAGGAATGAAGCCAACACCTAGCTCTAGTGCCAAAGGCGCACCAAATAAGAAACCACGAGCTTCAGTACCAACGATCTTAGTAAAGCCCATGCCCTTGTATGTGTCCACCAACAGATCGATTGTCGCTTTGTAAGCGGCAGGATCTTCCATCAAGCTTGTTACGTCACGGAACAAAATACCCGCTTTAGGGTAATCAGGAATGCTTTTGATGCTTGCTTTGATCAGAGAGATTTTTTCTGTGTTCATAATCTTATGCACTTCATTAGGCCGCTTTCCAAACTCTCGTTAACGAATCAAACATCAACGCTCGGAATTAAGGAAAGGTACGATTGGTATTCATTGCAACGAGAGTCATAACTCAAATTGCTGAAATAATAAACGCCCGCTATACAAGCAGGCACACTGGCTTAATGGTAGTGATTTTCTTTGCTGTCAGCAACCAACTCATGGGTTGGAAGTCGCATAAACCATGTGAGAAGAATAACAAGTACACAAATTAGGAAAGCCTTGACCCAAATGATCGGGGCAAAGTAGATCGATAACGCAAAACTTAACAAGATAAAGAACACGCCACGCGTTTTTACTTGCTTGGTAACGGCACCATGTTGATACCAATTGTTCAACAAGGGACCCAGCGTTTTATGCTCATGCATCCATTTGTGAACTTTGGGGTTGCTTCGCATGAAACATGCACTGGCAAGAAGGAGGAAAGGCGTGGTTGGCAGTACGGGTAAAGCTATCCCTAAAACTGCGAGAAATATGCAAAGGCCACCAGCAATATTGAGGCTTAAAACTCGAACGCTAATTGTGGCCTCCTTGAGTTAGCTATCACCAATCGGCGACGATAACTTAACTAGAATGTTGCGTAACCATTGAATACACGGATCAACGTAAGTGTTGCTGGTAATAATGGAATCACTAAAAATGCGGCTAAAAATCCTAAAAAGTAGAATACATTAAACGGGTCTTGAAAGTCTTTGTTATCTGCCATGATTGCTTCTTGTTTTTGTTAGTAAAGGTAAGTATCTGGCGAACCAAACCCGCTTTGCTAAATCGACATTTAACAAAAAAGGCATAGCCACACCATTTGCGCAACTATACCTTAATCAATTATTCACAAAAACCGAGGAAATATAGGGTTAATCGGTGGACCCTTGGTGTATGTCTAAACTAAAACTGGCCGACCCAAGCAGGCTCAATGATAACTGGCAGCCTTGTTCAATCGGAAGATCCCGTGTAATGAAGTTCTTCTTACAGTTCTCACCCAAGCGCTCGCCCGCCGCAATATGTTGATTCAATTCGCCATTCGACCATTGTCCATCTAAACCCGCAGGTAAAATAGAGATAGTTCCCACAGCAAGGTCAGCAACACCAAACAAAGCATTCACAGGGGTTGAACATTTAGAGCAACGAATCCCCTTCTCCAAAATTTCCGCAATATCTTTGAGATCAACGTTAAAATCTTTTCTATTTCTGATGTAATCGTGGAATAACGCTCTCACCAACAATGTGGCCGCTGAGCCGCCGTTATCAGAAGACGACGAATCGACGAGGTAGAAAGCAAACTGCCCGTTCATCATCCACGCATAGTCGAACACAAGTGGCATCATCTCTGTTGATTGTAGTAGGCGGTAACTGCAACGCCATGAGCCTTGTCGTGTGTCTTTGTCAGGAAGCAGCGCGTGCAATAAGTCTCTTGCCGCACTAGGGTTATCTTGCAAGTGATTTAGGTGCCAATGCAGCTCTTGGTCTTCAGGGATCTCTCCGCCGTCATCAACGCAAAACCATTGGCTTGAAAAATCTCGTTGGTCTGAAATGTTATCGAACGAATCTGTTAATGTATTCGCAATCGCACTGCCTAAATGACCGTGATCCTCCAGAGGTTTGACTAAAAAGTCTTTGATACCAAATCGTAATGCTTTCGCCACATCAGACATATCATCGGTGCCAGACACAACGATCATAGGCAGTGACGGATACTCTAAACTGAGCTCTTCTACAAGCTCAATGCCATCCAGAATAGGCATTGATAAGTCACACACAATTAAATCTGGCGCCGAGTCTCTAAGCTTTTGCAGAGCGTCCAGCCCATTTTCAGCCTCAACCACTTTATAACCAATCTTGTCTAAATACGCGCTGGTTATCCGGCGAAAAATAGGATCATCATCAACCAACATAACGCATTTTTGATTGAGAACTTCCTGAGCCGAGGTCATAACTGGCTGACTGTGAGTTTTGTACATAATCTCTAACCTCACAAAACTAAGTCGAATTATTATTGTTATCTGTTCCAAGAACTAATATAAAACTTAGTAACAAATTGCTAAATACACAAATACGTACTCTTTACTGGAAATTCGTGACAAGGGTTGGAATACTGGTAAATAGTGCAACGAATTGACGTAACGCAAACATTGATCTCACTATTACGTATAAATTAGATGAGATTGTAAACAAATGTGTCTGGATTTATGAAATTAGATGATTTAAACCTCTTTCGACTTGTCGTTGAAAATGGGAGCTACACCGCAACATCACGCAAGACTATGATTCCGGTTGCGACCATTACACGACGCATCCAAGCCTTAGAAGATTCACTAAACCTAAGACTTCTCAATAGACACGCGCGTAAACTCTCTTTAACAGAGGCAGGCGAACGTTTCTTCAACGAATGCTCTCCGTTACTGCAACGTCTATCTTCTACTGCAGAAGAACTGACTGACGTTTGTAAAGGGGCTTCCGGTAAGATTCGCATTACGGCACCCTCAAACCTGACCAAGCGCATGATGATGCCGATGTTCAGTGAATTCATGACTCAATATCCTGATATTAATATTGAGCTGATGATGAACAACCAAGCCGATCAGCTTGATCCAACCGAGTGGGACGTAATTTTCAGAGTAGGCCCACAACGTGATTCAAGCCTAATCGCTCGAAAAATCAGTGAAGTAAAAGATATTCTTATCGCAAGTCCTGACTACTTAGCGAAGAACCCGGCACCAAGTCATGCAGAAGAGCTCGCGAATCATTCGCTACTTAAAGGCTATCCGCTGATTAAGTGGCAGCTGAGTAATTCGAATGAAGAGACGGTGGTGAATAGCGAGAAAGGCCGTTTCAACGCGAATGCGCTCAATGTCGTGAGACAAGCATGTTCAGAAGGCCTCGGTATCACCCTAATGCCCGACGTTATGATCCGCGAATACATTGAAGATGGCAGCTTAGTGCAAGTCTTAGAGGACTGGAGCGCTAACCCTCGTGATATCTACATGCTTTACAACCACAAAGACCACCTGCCAGAGAAGGTTAGATTGTTTATCGATTTTGTGATCGCATACCACATTCACTAAGATTCAATCCCCTTCCCCGCAAACAAAAAAACCAGAGTCGATGCTCTGGTTTTTTATTACTCATTTTTATGAGTACGCTAAGCGCCTTCGTTATGTAGCTCTAGGTTCGCGAGATCTTGTTGGATTTCACGCTCAACCTTTGAATCGTCATTACGTAAAGAGTCTAGGAAATCTAGGTACGCTTGGTCGATATCGCCCGTTACATACTCACCGTTGAATACGGATGTATCAAAACGAGAGATGTCTTGATTACCCATACCAACTGCAGAGATTAAGTCTGGTAACGTTTGGAAAATCAAAGCATCTGCACCAATCTGCTTACAAATCGTTTCGTTATCACGACCATGAGCAATTAACTCAGTCGCGCTCGGCATATCAATGCCGTAAACGTTCGGGAAGCGAACCTCCGGAGCGGCAGAAACCATGAAGACTTTGTTTGCACCAGAATCACGAGCCATCTCAATGATCTGCTCTGATGTTGTACCACGAACAATCGAGTCATCAACCAGTAGAACGTTCTTACCTTTAAACTCAGAACGAATCGCGTTGAGTTTACGGCGAACCGACTTCTTACGTTGTTGCTGACCAGGCATGATAAACGTGCGGCCAACGTAACGGTTTTTCACGAAACCTTGACGATATGGCTTATCAATCGCTTGAGCAATTCGTAGAGCAATATCATTTGATGTTTCAGGAATTGGAATAACCACGTCAATGTCTAGGTCTGCGTACTCTTCTTTAATACGCTTACCTAACATCTCACCCATCTCAACCCGTGCGCTGTAAACCGAAATTTTATCGATGAATGAATCAGGACGAGCAAAATAAACAAACTCAAAAATACATGGGTTTAGTTGTGGGTTGTCTGCGCATTGTTTAGTGAAAAGCTCACCATCGAATGTTGCATAGATAGCTTCACCAGGAGCAACATCGCGCATAAAATCAAAACCAACAGCGTCTAACGCTACTGACTCAGACGCAACCATGTACTCTGTTTTACCGTTAATTTCACGTTTACCAAGACACAGTGGACGAATACCATGTGGGTCACGGAATGCGATCATGCCGTGGCCGATGATCATCGCTGTTACTGCGTAAGCACCACGAATAGTGCGGTGCACGTTTGCAACTGCGCGGAAAACGTCATCTGAAGTCACGTTACCTTTTACGGTATCGATTTCATGAGCCAATACGTTTAGTAGAACTTCAGAGTCAGAGGTTGTGTTGACATGACGGCGGTCTTTTTCGAACAACTTCTCACGAACTTCACTTGCATTCGTTAAGTTACCGTTGTGCGCCAGCGTGATGCCAAATGGAGAGTTTACGTAGAAAGGTTGAGCTTCAGAAGCACTCGAACTTCCCGCTGTAGGATAACGAACATGACCAATACCCACGTTGCCTTGGAGGCGTTGCATGTGTTTTGCTTCAAAAACATCTTTAACTAAACCGTTCGCCTTACGCAGACGGAAACGATTGCTTTCTATGGTACAAATACCAGCGGCATCTTGGCCACGATGCTGCAATACCGTTAAAGCGTCATAAATAGACTGGTTTACAGGTGTTGAACCCACGATTCCAACAATACCACACATGTCCTAATCCTCGATTTTCGACATTAACTGGCGCTAGAGCGCGCCAGATAAGAAACTAGATGTTGCTTGTAAATGCTCGAAGAACGGCGCAATGATTCGGCTAAACTCCGGAACCAATTGCGAATTCTTCCACCACTCAGAACTTGGGAATGCAGTAAACGCATCCATGAAAAACAACACTGCAGAAACAATCAAAACACCACGTAAGCCACCAAAGACGACACCGAGGATTCTGTCTGTACCCGACAGGCCTGTTTTCTGAACTAGCTGCCCGATGACATAGTTAACTAAGGCACCAACAACTAACGTTGCAACAAACAATGCTGCTATCGCAGTTCCGTTTCGAAACATCTCATCTTCAATATTGGTGAAGTACATTGCTAATTTAGCGTAGTACTGGCTAGCAATAAAAAATGCTCCAAACCAAATAACAAGTGACAACGCTTCTTTAGCGAAACCGCGAACTAAACTGATCACGGCAGAGAAGCCGATCACGCCTAAAATGACAAAATCTAACCAATTCATGAATTCTTCATCTTAAGTTGGCGCGCATTTTAACAGAAAAAATGCTGACGCAAACGTTTTCTTATGGATTTAACGGTTTAAATTTGAGCAATTGGCCTTTTGAACCCGTAATTTTTTCTAATTCCTTAATTTGTCGCTCAAGTTTGGATTTAGAAACATCCGGGCCAATAATTACTCGCGTAAATGTTTTTTCTTGCTTGGTATGAGCCTGATAACCACGCTTCTGTAAATCCTTAACAACGTTTTTTGCGTTGTCAGCATTCTTCAAAGCCATCAATTGAATAATCCAAGCACTGTCTTGGTATTCATTTTTTTCAGGTACCGGCTTAACCACCACCGCCACTTTATCCGCTTCTTTGTTACTGGAAGCCGACGCAGTTTGCGTATTTGAATTGTCAGTACGACCACTTTCAACCACTTGCTCAACCGGAGAGTCCGGCAGTGCAATCTGATCTTCAACAGGATCGAGCACTTCAAACACTTCAACATTACTATCAAGCTCAGGCTTAATCGGAATGCTTGCAAACTCTTCTTTATAGTGGAGCTTCTTACCATCCAGCACATCGGGCAATACAATCACGCCAATGGCCACTAAAATGATGGTGCCGACTAATCGGCTTTGGAATTTACTTGCCATTTAGTTTCCTTTTTTCTGCCAATGCTCCAACACTTCACCCACGGTATGGAAAGAACCGACAACCAACACAACATCGTCATCTATAACAGAAGCTAAAGCCGCTTCAAACGCTACAACAGGGTTTGAATACTGCTCTACACCTTCAGGTAAGCTTTGACACAATTCAGCGGCTGTTGCGGCTCGTGGGCCGTTCAGCGAAGCTGGGTACCAATGTGTTGTTATTGGAGCTAATACTTCCAATGTCGCGGGGATATCTTTGTCATGAAGCATGGCGACTACAACGTGTAAATTTTTGCCTGCGTACTTCTTCGCGACTTGCTGCGCAAAGTACTCAGCAGAATGCGGGTTGTGTGCTACATCAAGCACAATCACCGGTTGTTCGCTAATTTGCTGCATACGCCCAGGAAGCTGCGCATTCTTCATGCCGTTAACAACGTTCACATCACTAATGCTTAGTTCTGAAGTACCTAATGCCATCAGTGCGGTGGCTGCGTTCGGCAGCGGTAAGCTTGGGATAGGTAGCGATTCTAATTGGAATGCACCACTGCGCCAGTTCCAAGTATCACCATCTATATCATAGGTGTATTGAATCCCTACTTGGTAGAACTCAGCGTTAATATCATCAGCGTGTGCCGCAACCGTAGCTGGTGGCTTGGGTTGACCACAAATAGCTGGTTTACCGCTACGATAAATGCCCGCTTTCTCAAAACCGATCACATTAATGTCATCACCTAGCCAGTCAACATGGTCGACAGCCAAACTAGTAATCACAGAAACGTCATGCTCAACGATATTGGTCGCGTCTAAACGTCCGCCTAGACCAACTTCTAACAATACAACATCAACCGCTTCGGTTTGAAAAGCACGTAACGCAGCTAAAGTGCCATATTCAAAAAAGCTAAGGCTGATTTCACCACGTTCTTTCTCAATGAAATCGAAAGACTGAACCATCTTTTGATCAGAAAGATCTTTGCCATTGATACGAACACGTTCGTTATAGCGAATTAAGTGAGGGGAGCTGTAGACACCAACAGAGTAACCAGCATCCAATAGAATAGCTTCCATGAGTGCACATGTTGAGCCCTTGCCGTTGGTTCCAGCAACAGTAATAACATGTTGAGCAGGTTTGGTGAGGTTTGCCTTAGAGGCGACAGCTTGAACTCGGTCTAAGCCAAGATCAATAGCGCTTGTGTGGATGTTTGATAAATAATCAAGCCACATCTCCAAAGAGGATGTGGCTTGAGGAATAGGTTGTTGACTCATCTAACTCATAACCATAATTAAGTAGGTTTGTTAGAAGGTACTTTACCCTTTTTCTGGCGCTTCTGGTACTTCATAAGCAGCTTCATTCGGTGAATCGTTCACAGAAACTACTAATGGTGAAGGCTGATTGGTCATTTTAGCAACAAGGCTTGCAACGCGCTGACGCATCTCACGACGGTCAACGATCATGTCGATAGCACCGTGGTCTAGTAGGAACTCACTGCGTTGGAAACCTTCAGGAAGGTCTTCACGTACAGTTTGCTCGATTACACGACGTCCAGCAAAACCGATAAGCGCTTTTGGTTCACCGATATTGATATCGCCAAGCATTGCTAAACTTGCAGAAACGCCACCCATTGTTGGATCAGTCATTACTGAAACAAACGGTAGGCCTTTCGCAGATAGACGCTCTAGAGCAGCACTGGTTTTTGCCATTTGCATGAGAGACATCAATGCCTCTTGCATACGTGCACCACCACTTGCAGAAAAACAAACTAAACCGCAGTTGTTTTCAATAGCTGCATCTACCGCTTTCACAAAACGAGCACCAACAACAGAACCCATTGAACCGCCCATGAATGAGAATTCAAAAGCACACGCTACGATAGGTAAACCAAGCAGTTCGCCTTTCATTGCAACTAATGCGTCTGTTTCACCACTGTTCTTTTGAGCAACAGAGATACGTTCTTTGTAACGCTTAGAGTCTTTAAACTTCAGTTTGTCTTGTGGCTCAAGATCAGTACCTAGTTCAACACGATCACCTTTGTCTAGGAATGTATCCAGACGGCGACGTGCTTTCATACGCATGTGATGGTCACATTTTGGACATACTTCTAGGTTACGCTCTAGTTCAGCATGGTAAAGAACCTGCTCACAAGAAGTACATTTAGTCCAAACACCCTCAGGGATCGACGCTTTACGAGATGTTACGATGTTGCTTTTTTCTAAAATCTTTTCAAGCCAACTCATGGAAGACCTTTTTGTTTCGATTCCTCCGCTTGATTGCGAAAGAAATAAATTTGGGAATTATGCCGGGAATTAAAGCACATAAAACAGCGACTGTAGATAAAAAACTGGTTGTACCTATTTTCCGTGACTATTTTACGCACGAAACCGTAATATTTTTTGAACCTAAGTCTCACATTTAGTTCAAATTATCCGGCAAAAATAGAGGGCCAATAGGCTCTCTTGGTAGTCCAAAATGTTCAGGATAATCAACATCGACTAAGTATAAGCCTTCCGCTTTCGCTGTCGCGCCTGCCACTTTTCGATCTTTAGCCTCTAAAAGCCACTGAATCCACTCTGGTTTTTGATCACCTTTACCTACCGCAATTAGGCTACCAGTAATATTCCTCACCATATGGTGAACAAACGCATTCGCTTTAATATCGATCACTATGTAATGCCCATGACGAGTCACGTTTAAGTGAATCATGTTTCTCCATGGGCTACGAGATTGACAATGTGTTGCCCTAAACGAAGTAAAGTCATTCTCACCAAGTAAGTACTGACCCGCTTCATGCATCTTTTTCTCATCAAGGTGACCATGATAATGGCTCACACCTGAATTCAAAATGCCAGGACGTAAAGCATGGTTAAAGATAATGTAGCGATAACGGCGTGCTGTTGCAGAAAAACGAGCATGGAAATCCTCATTCACTTCTGTTGCCCAACGAACGGCAATATCTTTTGGCATGTTGGCATTTGCGCCCATTGTCCATGCAACCATTTTACGATCGACATTAGTTTCAAAGTGAACGACTTGTCCCGTACCGTGAACACCGGCATCTGTGCGACCAGCACACATAACTTCTACAGGGTGATTCGCGACAACTGAAAGAGCCTTTTCCAATTCTTCTTGGACACTTTTCACGTCTCGTTGGCGCTGCCAACCAAAGTAGTGGGTACCGTTATATTCAATACCTAAAGCAATTTTCATGTTCTTGTTCTCTTTGAAAATGGGCGAGAAGTATATACGGAAATGAGTGCTAGCCCAAATAGGATGGGGCTAAAACTTCAATAAACAATCACTACCGCCTAGACGGTGGTTTTAGCAAGCTAAATAAAATAGACGCTAACTGTATCGCCCTAAAATAAAGGGTAGCCAACGCTACCCTTTATAATTTTTTGAATTTATCGACCGTTTAACGTATCGATAAGATTCTTTGCCTCTCGACGAATATCATCACTGCCGTCAACGATAGCCTCTTCTAGAAGCTTAATTGCACCTTGTGAGTCACTCATCTCGATGTAGATTTTAGCCAAATCGAGCTTACCAGCGGCTTCTGCATTGCTGTCGACATCGTAATTACCAATGTCACCGATAACGTCTGGGAATTCATTTAGGCCAACATCTAGCTTCAACTCTTCGTCATCTGGATTAATCGCGTCTTCGCCTTCTTGCTCAACTTGAGCCATCAGCTCATCAATCGTCATGTATTGCTTATCACGACCTTTGTCTGACTCGGTTAGGTTGTCTTGTTGAGCCCAATTCTCTTGTTTGATTTTTGGTTCAGCTTGTTGATCTGCCGACGCCCAAATCTCCTGTTGATCATCAGGCACATCATTATGCATGCTCGATTGCTGCTCAGGAGCAAGGTTGAAGCCTTTCCAGTCTTCGCCGCCGACTTCAAGCATGGCGTCAATATCGAGCCCTGCACTATCAATCGATGTAGCATCCAGTGGCTTGTCGAACATGCTGTCGACAGAGTCTTGAACATCTTCAGAAAGTAATTCAGCTAATGCTGTCTCATCAAAATCCTCAAAACCTTCTAACAGATCGTCTTGAACTGTTTTAGGCACTGAGCTTAACTCAGAAGGTACTGGGCTTAATTCTGACGGCGAATCGGGTGATTCCTCAGGTTGTGTGAAACTAGCCAAATCAGACTCTTCTGCACCTGAGAAGCCTTCTGCGTCTGAGAAATTTTCTGTATCCGAGAAGTCATCACCATGACTAAAACTCTGCGGGTTTGAAAATAAATCATGCAGCGCATCTTGTTCTTCACCCTGTGGGCTGAAAGAAGTCAGTGGCGTTGGTTTCTCAGCAAACGCATCAGAGATAGCTTCATCTTCACCGTATTCTGGCAAATCAAACTCATCGAGCTCTACGCCTTGCTCTTCCGCTACAGGCTCAGCACTGCTTTGTTCGATGTCATCTAAGACTGAATCCGCTTTTGCGCTCTCTTCATCGTATTCAGGCAGGTCAAGGTCATCGAACTCAAACTTTTCGGACTCTGGAGCAAGATCTTGCTCTAACTGCGCTTCATCCGGTTCGCTAACCACTTCCGCCAACGCATCTTCTTCGCCAAACTCTGGAAGCTCTAAATCATCAAACGAGAACTCACCTTCGCCTTCTTGTCCTAGAACTTCAGCTTGTCCCGTAGCTTCAACTTGCGGTGCCGATTCTGCTTGCGGTTCATGGTCTAACTGAGGTTCAGCGTCTAGTTGAGAATCAACAGTAGGAGCAACTGGTTCTGGTATTACTTCAACATCAGCTTCTGCCAATGCGTCTTCTTCATTAAACTCTGGAAGATCAAAATCATCAATCGAGAACTCATCTTCGCCTTCTTGTCCTAGAGGTTCAGCATCTAACTGAGGTTCAACAACCGGTGTTACTGGCTCTGGGGTTACTTCGGCGTCAGTTTCCGCCAACGCATCTTCTTCACCAAACTCTGGAAGATCAAAATCATCAATCGAGAACTCATCTTCGCCTTCTTGATCTACCGCTTCAGCTTGTTCCGTTGCTTCTACTTGAGGTTCGGTTTCAACTTGTTGTGCAGCTTCAACTTGCGGTTCATGGTCTAACTGAGGTTCAGTATCTAACTGAGACTCAACAGCAGGAACCACCGGCTCTTCCGCTACTTCATCAACTTGTGCCAATATTTCTTGTTGAGCCGTATCATCTTCAATCAGCCAATCATCGTCTTCTGGCACACCGAATTCATTTGGAACGATCTCTGGCATATGTGCAGCACGAACTGGCTCTGGCTCTGGCTCTGGC
>NZ_JBFRKT010000002.1:0-59511 GCF_041469545.1 Vibrio sp. 10N.286.49.C3 | reverse complement strand
TGGCTCTGGCTCTGGCTCTGGCAAGGATTCAACGACATCTTCAAACTGATCGCTACCTTGGATTTTCGGTTCAAAGTCAAAATCAGAGGCAACATTCGCAGGCGACTCTACATCGTCTATAGCTTCGGCTAACCAGTCTTCAACCGTCTCTTCATCATCTTCAGAGAGATCATTTAAAGACGATGGCGATACTTGCTCTTCATAACTAGCAGCGATGTCTTCACGCTGTTCTTGGGCGTCGGCTTCTTTCGGCTCTGGTTCTGCTTCTTGTTGTACAGTTTCTTCTTGAACTCGCTCTTCAAAAACTGGTTTGTCAAAATCAGAACCCTCAGAGAGCAGTGAGTCGATATCCAGTTCATCATCTTCAACCGATGATGCGGTTTCTTCAGCGGATACTATTTCTTCCGCTGACACTTCGTTGCTGTCTGAAAGAGACGCTTGCTCTGGTTCAACCGTATTTTCAATTAATGACTTAACAGGCTCTTCTGTCGCTGGCAATAAATCATTGTCATCAGAAGTCATTAACTCATCAATCAATGCTTCGTCTGTTGTTTCTAGCGAGTCATCAAGTAAAGCATCTGTTGCCGGCGCGACATCGAACAAATCATCGATAAAGTCATCACGATTAAAGGCTTCATCATTTTCTGGCTTAACGTCAGCACTGTCTTGAATCATTTCCGAATCTAACGATCCATCACTAACGACTTCAGCTTGTGGTGTTGCATTAATGTCCGATGCTTGCTCAGACTCAACTTCAGGTGTTTCTGAGGTTAACGGAGTAAGCTCGACGTCTGAATCCTTTTCGGACTCATCGCTGGCGTTGTCAAAACCAAAGGCTTCGTCTAACTCTTTATCAAACGCCTTCCCTTCAGGTTCAAGCTCGTCTTCAATGCCACTTGTCAGTAGATCATCAAATGGGTCTAAAGATTCTGAATCTTGTTCATCGGTTTCACCGACTGATAGATCATTACCTAGCAGTTCATCTAACGTCTCGTCACCTTCGACGGTAAGTTGAGCATCATTGGCGTCATCGTCTAGAAAATCATCTAGTAAGTCTGTGCTCTCGGCATCGAGTTCAAAGTCATCATCAGAATCATCAATCAACTCATCCAAGGTTTCAGTACTGTCTTCCGAAATATCTAGCTCATCATCGGTCGACAAGCCTGAGAGTTCTTCGAGTTCAGATAATGAGTCAAAACCTAGAGGATCACTCTCAGACTCATCATCCGATTCATCTTCCAACATATCATCTAGGAGATCTGTTGAATTACTGAGATCAACATCATCCCCTGTCAATTGCTCATCGAGCAGGTCGACACTGCCTTGAGTTTCTTCACTTTCGGTTGGCAGATCAAACTGAGAAAGGATGTTATCGATATCATCATCAGACGCCAAAGCGCTGTTTAGATTCTCTGCAACCTCATCATCATTATCGAGATTCATAGGCTCATTAACTTGATCGTTCTGAGCCGCAACCTGAGCGAAGATGTCATCAATATCATCTTCTACACTAGGAGCTGAAGGTTGTGACGTCTGCTGCTCTGAGATCAACGAATCGATATCAAATTCATCGTTGCTCACACCCACAGGTGCAGTATCGCTCTGTTGCTCAGAGATAAGCGCATCAATGTCAAAATCATCAGTTGCTGATGTGTCGGTATTAGAAATCGAATCACTTTGCTCTTCTGAGATTAAAGCATCAATATCGAAGCTATCATCATCTTCATCATCAAGCGCAAATAGATCGTCTAATAGAGATTGGTCTAGTTCGTTAGAGCCTAGGTCTTCAGTCTCAGAATCCTGTGATAGTAGCGATTCAATATCTTCATTCGACATTGAGTTATCATCTGAAAGATCAAAGTCGGCCTCATCAGAACCGAGTTCGCTTTCTGATGTTTTATCAAGTGCGCGCTCCATCTCTTCAAGACCAAGCGCCTTGTCATCGCCATTGACACTAATGCCGTTGCTGCTGTCTAACTCCAGATCATCGAAGTTAGTGTCTAAGTCACCATTTTCGCCAATACTCGCAAATGGGTCGTCATCGTCATCATCGAGATTAAAATCGAGATCAGAATCATCTAAACCTGCGAATACATCTTCTTCAGGCGATGCTTGGTCATCAAATAACTTATCAGCATCATCTTCATTGCCAAATTGTTCATCGTCTAAAGACAATTCATTATCAAAGTCGTCCATCTCGTCGCCTAAAGCGATAGGCGCGACGCTACTTGCATCTGATTGAATTGGTTGGTCTTGTGTCGGCTGCTGCTCATCATTTTTAGAACGGCGCCCCAACAAAATCACTATGATAAGACCAAGTAGAAGGCCTGGAATAACCGCAAGAGCAGTAACTAACCAACCATTTGATAACAATTGATCCATGGCACTTGGAGCCATTTTTGCAATCTCAGCGTTCTTTCTACGCTCTTCATCAAGCAGCTTTTCCACTTCGCTACGAATGCGGTCTTCGTCACTAAGTTCTGTTTTTAGCTCATCCACTTCCAATTGAACATTCGACAACATCAGACGAAGTTGATGGTTTTTCTCTTCAAGTGACAATAGCTCAGTTTCTGAAAGCTCTAGCTGTTTCTCTAACTTATTCACCTCTCGGGTTGGAGCTGATTGAGCTAGAGATGATTGAGTTGGAGACAATGGTTTTTTAGCGGCTTCAGCAGTGCTTACTTGCTTTGCAGGAACAACATTGTTTGAGCTTGCATCAGGGCGGCTTGACGCTTGCGCTGGTTTTGGCTTTGACACTGTGGGTTTAGTCACAGGAGCATCGAGCTTAGCAAGGTGCGCATTCATGATGTTAACGGCTTGCTGTGTAGAACTTGCACGTGCTTGCTCTGAAGAAGGCACACGTAAATTACTGGCAGGCAGCAAGCTGTGAATATTCTGGTTTTCAAACGCTTGTGGATTTAGACGATAAATAGCCAACAAGGTTTGCTGAACTGAAACGGAATTATCAGGGCGTAACTTTGAGGCAATTGACCACAATGTTTCCGACCCCAAAGTTGGGCCGTAAAAACGAGAAGGCCCAGCACGATTCAATTGTGCTCTTTGAAGAGGTTCGGAAAACGTAGGCGCTGATTGTATCTGGCCATTAGGCCCTACAACTCGAATGGAATCTGCACGAACAACGGAAATCTGAGTCGCCATGAGAATGGCAAAAGGCATTAACCACGGCTTGAAAAATTGAAACATAAAAGGCTCAGCTAGGTGCTTAAATTCGAATAAATTGATGAACTGTTAAATATATCGGATAAACGACGTAAAGCTATAGAGATGAAAACAAAAAATGTGTTGCAGCGACAATATTCGCAGCAATTTCACACAATTTGACTAACAATATTTTCAATCGATTAAAAAAGCCCCACTAAAAGAGTGAGGCTTGTTTATCAAAGCAGTGAAGCTTAGAAGTAATCGCGAATCAGAACTTCAGCGATTTGAACTGCGTTTGTTGCTGCGCCTTTACGAACGTTATCAGCGACAACCCACATGTTCACACCGCTGTGATGGCTGATGTCGTTACGAATACGACCAACCATTACGTGGTCTTTACCACCAGCATCACGAACCTGTGTTGGGAAGTCTAGAGCTTGGAAAACTTCTACGCCTTCCGTGTTCTCTAGAAGCTGAACCACTTGCTCTGCACCGATTGGCGCGCGAGTTTCAATGTGTAGAGATTCTGCGTGACCGTAGAATACTGGTACGCGAACACAAGTCGGGTTAACCGTGATTGATGAATCAGCAAAGATCTTTTGAGTTTCCCAAACCATCTTCATTTCTTCACGTGTGTAGCCGTTCTCTGTAAATTCATCAATTTGAGGAATACAGTTGAACGCGATCTGCTGTGAGAACGCTGACTTGTCAGCTGGCATACCGTTAAGAAGCTTAGCCGTTTGACCTGCTAGCTCATCGATACCCGGCTTACCTGCACCAGACACAGATTGGTAAGTTGAAACGTTAATACGCTCAAGACCCACTTCATCGTGAATCGGTTTAAGTGCTACTACCATCTGAATAGTAGAACAGTTCGGGTTCGCAATGATGTTGCGGTTACGGAACTCAGCAATCGCTTCAGGGTTCACTTCAGGCACAACCAGAGGAACATCGTATTCGTAACGGAAACGTGAGGTGTTATCGATAACAACCACACCTTCGTCAGCGGCGATTGGAGCCCAACGTTCTGAAAGCTCGCTACCTGCAGAGAAAAACGCAATATGTACTTGAGACCAATCGAAGTCTTCTACGTTTTGTACTTGTATTGTTTTGCCGTTAAAACGGGAAGTTTTGCCTTCACTACGTTCACTTGCTAGTAAGTGCATTTCACCGACAGGGAATTTACGCTCTTTAAGTACTTCAAGAATGGTTTCACCAACCGCACCAGTCGCACCTAAAATAGCAATATTAAATTCTTGGCTCATTGTTTCTCTCTTTTATAAAGTTGGCTTTACCATAAAACCGAGTTTAGATAACGGCGTTAAATTACAAGATTCGTCGCCCGTTAACTCGACTGCACTGTACTCTCTGCGGTCCCAATATTCTTTACGCATCTTGTCAAAAGAACCCGGCGTAGAGATATTGCGACGGAATAAGGCGTCGTCTTTGCGCACATCATAGATCAACTGAGTCAAATTGTGCAGTGTTGCTTCATCCCAAGCTCTATCTAATTTCATTTGAGGCACTGGCGCTGTCGGTAATAAGTCGCTTGCATAAGCACGCTGTTCAGTACCTAAAAACTCACAATAACTGTTGAAGATCATGGTGGTACCACGCGCTTTACCCTCTAAACCGTAGCCCGCTACGTGAGGTGTTGCAAAAGCAAGCAACGGAAGAAGTTCAAAGTCGACTTCAGGTTCAAACTCAAACACATCAAGAACGGCAGTGAAACCATCGGCTTTTTGCAAGCGAGCTTTTAACGCTTGGTTATCAACAACTGGGCCACGAGCCGCATTAATCAGAATTTGGTCAGCACGTAAATTGTTCAGTACTTGCTCATTGATCAAATGATGCGTTGGGAACTCACCTGTCTTAGTGATTGGCGTATGCAGAGTGATGACGTCTGACTGCTCAAGCAGTGTCTTTAATTCAGTAAACTCACGAGTATCACCCTCTTGCTGTTTTAGAGGGTCGTTTAGCAATACTTTAATGCCAATGCCTTCAAGGCATTTCGCTAAATAGCTACCCACTTGGCCACAGCCGATAATACCGACCGTTTTTTCGAATACAGAGAAACCTTGCTGCTGAGCCAACACCATCATCGCGCTGAACGCGTACTCAGCTACACCCACCTTGTTACAGCCAGGGGCTGCAGTAAAGAAAATGCCACGTTCTTTCATCAATTCTTGGTCGACATGATCCATACCTGCCGTCGCTGTGCCGACAAACTTCAGCTTGTTGGCTTTGCTGATCAATGACTCGTTCACCTTGGTGACAGAGCGAATCATCAAAGCGTCTACGTCAACTAGGTCGTCAGCCGTTAATGTGCGACCAGACTTCATTGTCACTTCCCCTAGCTGGCTAAAAAGCGCTTCAGCATAAGGCATATTTTCGTCGATTAAGATTTTCATTTGGCGAGTACTTTTGTTGGGGTCTATCGACCTAAATGTGAATTGAAATGATTGTGCAAAATTCCACACACGGTGTCGAGTAGCAATTGGAATACATTATAAATAAAGGGTTGAATCGTCTAGTCTGCACAAGAAAAAGCAGTAATAAGAACAACTACCTGAAATTAGAAAACTAAAGTCAGAAGACTAAAACGAAAAATGCCCGATTGAATAAACAATCGGGCAAACATCCAGAACAAAAGGATCCTATCTCGCTCTCCAGGAGACAGAGTCTTGCGTCTGTTCAACCAGTACTAACCAAAGCCAGTACTGATCAAGCTCTGGAAACCTTTCAATTTCTAAACTCAAATTTAAAAAACTATTTTCTAAAGCGAAGCTTATAAAGCTAAGGTTTAAAAACACGTTTGAAAATCTATGTTTAAAAAGCTTTGTTCTGTTGGTCAGGGTTAATGAGCGACCCGTGCGTGTTGAGTCAGCACTCACGTCACCCATTAACGATTAACCTTTTATTAATTTAACCTTAGCTTCAATTAGCCTTGGTATTTTTTGATTACTAGCGTTGCGTTCGTACCGCCGAAACCAAAGCTGTTAGACATAACCGTTGTTAGCTCTTGTTCACGAGCTTCGGTTACGATGTCTAGGCCTTCGCCCGCTTCGTCTAGGTTTGCAACGTTAATGCTTGGTGCGATGAAGCCGTTATCAAGCATTAGCGTTGAGTAAATTGCTTCGTGTACACCAGCCGCACCTAGAGCGTGACCTGTCATCGCTTTAGTTGCTGAGATTGCAGGGCTGTTGCCGCCAAAGACTTCTTGGATTGCGCCAAGTTCTTTAACATCACCTACAGGAGTTGAAGTACCGTGAGTGTTCACGTAGTCAACGCCATCAACGTTTTGCATTGCCATCTTCATACAACGAACCGCGCCTTCACCAGAAGGAGCAACCATGTCGTAGCCATCTGAAGTTGCGCCGTAACCCACGATCTCACCGTAAATTTTTGCGCCACGAGCAACAGCGTGCTCAAGTTCTTCGATAACTAGCATACCGCCGCCACCAGAGATAACGAAACCGTCACGGTCAGCATCGTAAGTACGAGAAGCCAATTCTGGCGTGTCGTTGTACTTAGTAGAAAGTGCGCCCATTGCGTCGAACATCATAGTCAGAGACCAATCCAGTTCTTCACCGCCACCAGCGAATACTACGTCTTGCTTACCAAGTTGGATAAGCTCCATTGCGTGACCGATACAGTGTGCAGATGTTGCACATGCAGAACTCATAGAGTAGTTCACACCGCGGATTTTGAAAGGTGTTGCTAGACAAGCAGAAACCGTAGAAGCCATTGTACGTGGAACCATGTATGGGCCAACGCGCTTCACGCCTTTTTCACGGATGATGTCTACTGCGTTTACTTGGTTTAGAGATGAAGCACCACCTGAACCCGCTACGATACCCGTGCGGTCATTAGATACTTGATCTTCAGTTAAACCAGAGTCAGCAATTGCTTGCTCCATTGAAAGATAAGCGAATGCCGCTGCATCACCCATAAAGCGCATTTTTTTGCGATCGATATGGTCAGCAGGGTTCATTTTTAGGTTACCCCAAACTTGAGAGCGCAAGCCATTTTCCTTGAACTGCTCTGAAGCGGTAATACCTGATTTACCCTCTTTCAGTGATGCTAAAACTTCTTCGACGTTGTTACCGATACTTGAAACAATACCCATACCGGTGATTACGACTCGTTTCATGTGACATTCCTATAATTCTAAATTCAGCTAGATGATAACTAAGAAGCCTAACAAAAGTGGTCAGCTTTCCTAGAAATTCGTACAATCCCTACCAACATATCGCTTCAAATCACAAAATGATAGATTTTATGACTTCAATTACTAATGCAGAGCTGGAATGGAATGAGTCTGGCACGCCAGTTTCAGACCAATTTGACGACGTTTACTTCTCTAATGTTAACGGTTTAGAAGAAACTCGCTACGTCTTTTTAAAACAAAACCACCTTCCAGAGCGTTGGGTTGAACATCAACAACGCCGTTTTGTGATTGCTGAAACCGGTTTTGGTACAGGTTTAAACTTTCTCGCAGTCTGGCAATGGTTCGATGCTTTTCTTAAAGATAACCCACAAGCTATGACCAAAGAGTTACATTTCATCAGTTTTGAAAAATATCCTTTAAATAAAGATGATCTGATCAAAGCGCACCAATCTTGGCCTGAACTAGCCCAGTATGCGACACAACTCCAAGAACACTATCCGATTGCTCTACCGGAATGTCACCGCATTGTGTTGGGCGATGGCGCGATCACACTCGATTTATGGTTTGGTGATATTAAAGATTGTATGCCAAACGTGCCGACCCCGCAGGAAGGTTTGGTTGACGCTTGGTTCTTAGATGGCTTTGCGCCAAGTAAGAACCCTGAAATGTGGAATCAAAACCTATTCAACGGAATGGCCAAACTGGCAAAACAAGATTGCAGCTGTGCAACGTTTACCGCTGCCGGTTTTGTGCGACGCGGTTTAATCGAAGCCGGCTTTGCCATGAAAAAAGTTAAAGGCTTTGGTACTAAGCGTGAAATGATTGCAGGCCGCCTTGACGAGAAGCTCGCTCATACCAACATCAAACCTTGGTATGGCCTAGCTCAACACAGTGATTCACAAGATATCGCCATTATCGGTGGTGGTGTTGCCAGTGCTGCGCTTGCAAAAACGTTAAACCGACGTGGTAAAAACATCACCCTTTATTGTGAACACCAACAAGCCGCTGGAAATGCCTCTGGCAACAATCAAGGTGCCATTTATCCGCTACTCAGCGAAGCGACATCGAATGTTTCAAGAATATTTGGTCCGGGCTTATTGTTTGCCCGCCAATTTATTAATCAAGCAGCACAATCAGTAAACTTCGATCACAACTGGTGTGGCGTGAATATCTTGATGTGGGATGAAGGTTCAACCAAAAAGCTCAACCGCATGTTAGAAGGCAATTTCCACACAGATCTGATTCAGCGTTTAACGCCAGAGCAAGCCAACGAAAAGATTGGCTTACCAGTCGATAAAGAGAGTGTCTACTTTCCACTGGGAGGTTGGTTAAGCCCTCTCCAACTGACTCAAGGTTTGATTGGCAGGTTAGAAGAGACCAACCAAGTGAGCGCGCACTATCAACATCAAGTAACGCAACTTGAATGGTTAGAAACAGAACAGCAATGGTTGCTGACGATTGAGACGCCTCAAGGTGAAATTCAAACCAAGCACGACCAAGTAGTTGTCGCGAATGGACACAAATTCACTCAGTTTGAACAAACTCGCCCCGTACCTCTGACGCCAGTTAAAGGCCAAGTGAGTCATATTCCGACCACGGGAAATCTCAGCCAGCTAAAAACCGTGTTGTGCTTTGATGGCTACCTTACGCCGCAGAATCCAAACAATGGTCATCACTGTATTGGTGCGAATTACGATAAAACCAATATCGACCAAGAATTTGATATTGAGGTTCAACAACATAATGGTGAGCGCCTACATGGGTCGCTACCAGATCAAGCATGGACAAAAGATGTCGACACCAGTGACAATTTAGCGCGCCAAGGTATCCGCAGCGTAAGCCGTGACCACCTTCCGTTTGTCGGAAACGTTGGCGATTTTGAATCAATCAAAGAACAGTACCAAGACCTGCATAACTTCAACCCGCAACGTCACTCTGTTGATGATATTCAAACGGTAGCAAGCTTCCCTAACCTATACTGCTTTATCGGGCTAGGCTCACGTGGCTTGAGCTCTGCGCCATTATTAGCTGAAGTGTTAGCATCGCAAATTTGTGGCGATCCGCTTCCCTTACCTGTCGATGTGCTTGAGGCGATTCACCCAAGCAGAATGTGGGTGCGCAGACTGCGTAAAGGCAAAGCATTAACGGCTGGATGGGTTGCAGACAAGCACTCTAAATCAAATTCATAGTTTCTAGTTCAGCTATTCTGAACATCTGAAGTTTCTGAATATCAGAAATATCTAAAACTAAAGGCTAAAAGCTAGAAAGCCCGAGCGACATTATGTCACTCGGGCTTTTTGTTGTTCGTGTTGACCTAAACTGATGTTCTAAACGGAGCAGTATTTACAGCTTAGCAACCGCGTCTTTAATCTGTTGGGCGATCTCTTCGTTGCTGATAGCACCGGACTCAAAATCAAAGTTATCGTAGAAGCTAGGCACTGAAAGCGATGCTTTAACGTTACCACCAAAGTACGGAGCCGAACCAGTTGCTGCGCCAAGTACTGTTTGTGCGCCACCTGGGCCTGGTGATGTCGCTAAGTAAACCGCAGGTTTCTCGCCAAATACTGAACGCTCAATGCGTGTCGCCCAGTCAAATAGGTTTTTGTACGCCGCTGGGTAGTGCCCGTTGTGCTCAGCGAAAGAGATAACAAATGCGTCAGCTTCTGCTAGGTCACGTAAGAATGCTTGAGCACCTTCCGCTTGGCCAATCTCTTTTTCAGTGTCTTCACTGAACATAGGAACGTTGTAATCGTTGATGTTTAGAACTTTGACTTCAGCACCTTCAATCAAGTTAGCTGCGTAAGTTGCTAGAGTTTTGTTGATAGAGGTAGAGCTGGTGCTTGCGCCAAATGCGATAACTTTCATGATGTGACCTTTTCTGTGATTCCGTTAAGTGGGATTAGAATAACGTAGTCAGAAAATGGAACCATCACAAGGATTGAACGGACTCATTCAAAAAATTCGAATGAGTCTCAAATTATTGGTTCGCTCAAAAATGAGGAGGGAGAGTTGTGAGCGAATTACGGTAGACGAATAATGCTAAACGACTAAAATTAAGCTTGGTTTTGCAGCTCAACCCAAAGGTCATTAACGATCGTACGATCGGCTGGCGTCAATTCAGAACGTGCGTCTTCTAGGCTCTTCTCAATACGCAATTTAACTTCTGCTACGTCTTCAATACCGTCTTCTTCACATGAAGCTACTGAAAGAGAAATATGACCACGTAAGTAACCACCAGCAAACAGTTCATCATCTGATGCGTTTTCAATGCGAGCATCAATTAATTCAAGTAGTTTTTCTTCAAATTCGATAATCATAATATTCTCTTATTTCACAATAAATTGGCTAGTACATAAAGGCGCAACATCATAGAAGCTGCGTAATGCTTCAGAGAGCATTTTCACGCGAGGCGGCAGACCAGCTTCAAAGATACCCATGACTTCGCTGTGTACTTTATTCATAAAGGCCAAACGATCTGGCTCAAAATCGCCGTGTAGATTGTCACAGCTAACATTAAAAGGAAAGCCTGCGCTGGTCGCAATGATCCATTCATACGCTTGTGGGCGAATTTCCACTTTTTCAAACTCAGCTTGAACCGACTCAGTTCGGCCATCAGGCTCATACCAGTAACCAAAATCTTCCAATAAGCGACGCTCAGGACCAGCCACACACCAGTGCGCTATCTCGTGAAGTGCTGAAGCATAAAAGCCACGAGCAAAAACGATACGGTGATGAGGAATCTCCTCATCGGCTGGCAGGTAAATAGGCTCGTCCGCTCCCAGTTCTAGCTTAGTATTGAAGCTCTCGAAAAAGGTTTGATTGAAAATGTCGATGATGTCTGGGTATTGGTGTGTCATAAGATCAAATTTAAGTAAAAAGAACTGGGGCATTTTGCGTTTTTTTAAGCGCTCGGTAAAGCCCTATCACTGGCAATGACATTAGGTTCATCATAATACTTTACGATGACAATCGATTGCTGATCCCAGATTACACCACTTTGAGGTAAATGATTAGTTTAGCTAATCTGAAATACCTATTCACGGTACAAATATTCATTCGTCAATCAGCGTTTTTACTACTACACTCGCGCTTCATTTTTATATCCCTACGGCCTATAAGACTCCAATTTATAGACCTAAATTATAGAGCTACAGCAATGCTACTAAGTGTTTTGTATATCATTGGCATCACGGCAGAAGCCATGACCGGTGCTCTCAGTGCTGGCAAACAAAAAATGGATTGGTTTGGTGTAATGCTGGTTGCGAGTGCAACGGCAATTGGCGGAGGTACAGTAAGAGATATTTTACTCGGCCATCACCCTTTAGGCTGGGTTGAAAACCCCCAGTATCTGGCGATCACTTGTATTGCTGGTGTTATCACAACGGGATTAGCCAAATGGGTAATCAAGCTAAAAGGCTTGTTCATTCGTTTGGATGCGTTGGGGCTTATCGTATTTAGTATCATTGGTACTAAAGTAGCGATGACCATGGGTCTGCACCCAATGATTTGTATGGTGTCTGCATTAGTGACTGGCGTGTTTGGTGGCCTGCTGCGCGATCTTATCTGTCGTCAAACGCCACTAGTCTTGCATGAAGAGTTGTACGCATCTGTCGCCCTTGTCGCTTCAGGCTTGTACTTAGGTCTTCTTGAACTAGGCATAAACGATGTGACCGCGACGATCGTGACATTGGTTGTAGGCTATTTACTGCGCATGGCAGCAGTGAGATTCAAATGGCGCTTGCCTTCGTTCCAGCTTGATCCGGAAAGCTCTGTGCATTAGATAATATATTCTCAATGACGCAGAATATAAAAAGGGTTGCTTCATTACGAAGCAACCCTTTTTGATTTCTCTCAAATCAGTTTCAAATCTGTTCTGAATAAAACGAAGCAGAACTAGATTTTTGGCGTTTCTGTTGTCACACCAAAGTTTTGACCACGGTGACGTAGTAAGTGATCAAGCAACACGATAGCCAGCATCGCTTCAGCAATAGGCACCGCACGGATACCAACACATGGATCGTGACGGCCTTTAGTGATTAGCTGCGTTGCTTCACCGTCTTTGGTGATCGTGTCACCAGGAACGGTAATGCTTGATGTGGGTTTAAGCGCAATGCTTGCCACAATATCTTGACCAGTAGAAATACCGCCTAAGATACCGCCAGCGTGGTTGCTGCTGAAGCCTTCTGGAGTTAATGGATCACGGTGTTCACTACCGCGCTGATTAACCACATCGAAGCCATCACCAATCTCAACACCTTTCACCGCATTGATGCTCATTAGAGCGTGCGCGATGTCTGCATCTAGACGATCAAAGATTGGCTCACCAAGGCCTACAGGCACTTTAGTCGCAACTACTTGAATCTTCGCACCGATCGAGTTGCCTTCTTTTAGCAAGTCACGAATCAGTTGGTCAAATTCAGGTACTTTGTCGGCATCAGGACAGAAGAAAGCGTTGTTTTCGATCTCGTTCCAATCCACTTTATCAATTGAGATATCACCCATTTGAGAAAGATAAGCTTGGATTTCAACACCAAATTCTTGCTTAAGGTATTTCTTCGCAATCGCACCTGCCGCAACACGCATTGCAGTTTCACGAGCCGAAGAGCGACCGCCACCTCGGTAATCACGCACACCGTACTTTTGATGGTAGGTATAATCAGCGTGGCCAGGGCGGAACTTGTCTTTAATTTCGGAATAGTCTTTAGAGCGTTGGTCTGTATTTTCAATCAATAGACCAATAGAAGTACCCGTAGTCTGGCCTTCAAATACACCGGATAAAATCTTTACTTCATCCGCTTCACGGCGAGCCGTTGTATAACGAGAAGTACCTGGGCGACGACGATCCAAATCTCTTTGAAGGTCTGCTTCGGTAATTTCTAATCCTGGTGGGCACCCATCTACGATACATCCTAGTGCGATACCGTGACTTTCTCCGAACGTAGTCACGCGGAAATGTTGTCCGATACTGTTTCCTGCCATTACTTCCTCTAAATCAGCCATTGAGCAGAAGGTTTGATTCCTAAACCTACGGGTTAACAGCTTTACTTGTCTATTCTTCGTGAATTCATATTGGCTTTATTACCAAATGATGTAAACCCCAAAAAACCAACAATTTTAACTTTCTATTACATGAGCCGAATGAAATGAATAACGAGGGGAAATGAGTGGTGCTTTAAAGTGGTGATTTTGAATAGTTTCATGGCCAGTTAACAAAGGTTAATGAACTCGGTTTGAATACTATCTATGTTGTAGCCCAAAATAATAAGGAGAAAAGTGATGATCGAGTGGAGAGTTAAAAAATTTTCGGAGCTGTCTGTTCAAGAGCTCTATGATTTCTTACAGCAAAGAGTCGATATTTTTATCGTCGATATGAACACACCCTATAGTGATCTAGACGGCAAAGATAGCCATCCAGAAACCTATCACGTCATGGGTTATGAGAACGGGCAACTAGTAGCTTACAGTCGAATTATGGCTCAGAAGCTTGGATACCCCGTAGATGTTCTCCCTCTGCTCGATTCTGATGCAGATGATGTTTGTATCGGGCGAGTGATCGTAGCAAAGGATTATCGCGGTAAACAGATTGGTAACCAGCTGATGCAAGTAAGCTTTGATACGACCCGCGAGGTGTATCCTGACTGTTCAATTTTTATTTCGGCACAAGCACACCTCAAAGACTACTATGGTAAATTCGGCTTCGACGTTGTCACCGACAGTTACTTGGAAGATGGGTGCAGTATGTTAGGTCTTAGATATACCCCACAGTTAGTAGTCGTTTAGCAATAACCGAAAGACAGAGACATCTAAATACAAAACATGGTATTGATAGATTAAGCTGTTCTGAAATGCAAAAAACCCGACAACTCAGAGAGTTATCGGGTTTCTTTAAATAGTGGTACGCCCTGAAGGATTCGAACCTTCGACCACCTCCTTAGAAGGGAGGTGCTCTATCCAGCTGAGCTAAGGGCGCGCTACAGGAAAGGATTATACGAATTCGAATCAGTAAAGCAACGGCTTTGTGTAACATTCTGATCCAAGTGAGTAAAAAAAGGGCAATGAGATTATAAGTGTTGGAAAATAGAACAAAGCAAACGTTTGCTTGATGGTAATCAAAAAGACTTTCTGGAATAATGCGCCAAAAACATCAGCCACTAACTTGAATATCAATACTAAGGAAATTCATGACTGCTCAAAATATTGATGGAAAGCTAATTTCTCAAACGGTTCGCTCTGAAGTTGCGGCTCGTGTAAAAGCTCGCACTCAAGCTGGATTACGCGCTCCGGGCCTAGCGGTTGTTTTAGTGGGTGAAGACCCTGCTTCTCAGGTTTACGTAGGAAGTAAACGTAAAGCATGTGAAGAAGTTGGCTTCGTATCTAAATCTTACGACTTGCCAGCCACTGCGACAGAAGACGAATTATTAACACTGGTAGACCAACTGAACGAAGACCCGGAGATTGACGGTATTCTTGTTCAACTTCCTCTACCAGCTGGTATTGATAGCACTCAAGTTCTTGAGCGCATCACGCCGGAAAAAGACGTTGATGGCTTCCACCCATACAACGTAGGTCGTTTGGCTCAGCGTATGCCTAAGCTTCGCTCTTGTACGCCTAAAGGCATCATTACGCTGCTTGACCGTTATAACATCGACTTACGTGGCAAACACGCGGTTGTGGTTGGCGCATCAAACATCGTAGGTCGCCCAATGACGTTAGAGCTTCTTCTAGCCGGTTGTACGACGACAACATGTCACCGCTTCACCAAAGACCTTGAGGGTCATGTACGTCAAGCAGATGTTGTTGTGGTAGCAGTTGGTAAGCCTAACTTCATTCCTGGTGCTTGGATTAAGAAAGGGGCTGTTGTGGTCGATGTAGGCATCAACCGTTTGGAATCTGGCAAACTCGTTGGCGACGTTGAATACGATGTCGCGAAAGAGAGCGCAAGCTTCATCACACCAGTTCCGGGTGGTGTTGGTCCAATGACTGTAGCAAGCCTAATTGAGAACACAATGATCGCTTGTGAGCAGTTTCACTCGAAATAGTCCGCAATGACAGCTTCGATAGTAATACCGTTGGCATGAATTGCCTCGCCCTAGAGTAAAACAAGCTAGAGCAGAATTAGAAAGCCGCAACGTGATGAACGTTGCGGCTTTTTTGAATCAAGGCAACTCGCTTCTGATGCAGTGCTCGTTGCTACTTATCTGGTATCTCGATTTTTTCCGTCTGTTCAGAAGGCGGCAATAAACTAATGATCGCACACTCCGTTGATATGAGTTTTTCCAAATCAGAACCTTGTGTTACTAAACGGAAATCACCACCAGTAATCACACCGAGTGGAATCGCTTTAGGATACAGGGCGTTAAACTCATTAAGGTCAAACGCATCGGTCAATCCCGTGCTCTTAATTTGGCTGCCTTGAGCCATCAAGGAGTTAAGCTTGGAATAGGTAATTCCTTCCGAAAACAGGCTTCTGTTACCATCTCGGCTCACTGAATGCCTTTCGTGTTTAGTTTCTGTCGATTCAAGCTCAAACACCTTATTTTCACCAAACTCATCTTGATAATGCATGCTGACTAATGGATTGGTTTGACGATAAGGCGAGACGATCATCGCGCGCCCTATCCCGTCCAATTCCAGATTATTTTCCGCGTGGCTTGAGGCTGGGTTACCAAAATAGACACTCAGGTTATCCATACGCGCCAAACGAATGCTTTCCCAGTTGGTATCGGCAAGTACACTGTTGATGTTGTGTGTCGCCAGCACCTTGGCAAACTGTCTTGCAAAATGAGTCGCGCCAAAGAAGATAACCCCTTGCGCTTTCTCTTGAGTCACACCCAACCTTCTCGCCCACCAACTTGCGGTAAGGCTTTGAATCACAACCGTACCGATGATGACCAAGAACATCATTGGCACCAGTAGATCAGCCCCTTCAATCAATTGCTTCTCTTGAAGTTTGATAGCAAACAGAGAAGAAACTGCGGCAGCAACGATCCCGCGAGGTGCCATCCAGCTCAAAAACCATTTATCTGCTGAAGTAAGATCCGTGCCGATCCCGCTGATCCACACGCTCAAAGGACGAGCCACCAGCATGACGACCGCTAATAAGCCAATACCGCCCCAACCTATCGAAAGGAAAGTCCCAGAATCAAGTCTACTCGCCAGTAAGATAAACAAGGCAGAAATGAGTAACACGGTTAAGGTCTCTTTGAACTCAATAATATCTTCAAGATCCAAGCCTTTCACGTTGGCGAGCCAGATACCCATGATGGTCACGGTTAATAGGCCAGACTCTTCACTCAGATCATTAGAAAAAGAGAACGCCGCCAACATCAACGTTAGGACTGCCACGTTACGCAAATAATGCGGAACCCAATGCCCTTTCAGCATCTTGGCAATCAAATAGCCACCGATGATCCCTAAGCCTAAACCGATGGCTAGAGTCAGCCCCAAAGCCGACAGTACATGGCTTGTAGGATCGGCTGAAGAAACAATGTATTCGTAAACGAGAACGGCAAACAGAGCGCCAATCGGATCAATCACTATCCCTTCCCAGCGCAAGATGCTGCCTAACGAAGATTTGGGCTGAATGCTGCGCAGCATGGGAACAATAACGGTTGGACCCGTCACCACCACTAAGGCAGCAAACAGCGCGGCTAATGGCCAACTGAAGTCCACAAAGTAATAAGCACCAACAACAATACACGCCCAAGTAATCAGCATGCCGAAACTCACGAGGTGCGTCACCATACGACCATGACCTCTTATTTCCTTGAAATTCAGGGTCAATGCACCTTCAAACAGAATAATAGCGACACCTAATGAAATCAGCGGAAATAGCACGTCACCAAAAATGGCATCGGGATTAAGGATGTTAAGACCGGGACCTAAAAGTAGGCCGACAATAAGAAGAGGAAGAATAGCAGGAAGACGTAAGCGCCAGCCTAACAATTGACACGTTAAGGACAGCAGTCCAATTAACGCCAAGGATGAAGTAATCGACAAATCCATTTGTGCCCCTAAAAAATTTGCACCACACCTTGTGATACAAACCTATTTGCTGAAACAAGAAAGCCTATGTAATTAAACTATAGGCTCTCTTTTTCATGCTAACCGAATATTAGTGTGATTAATCAGTCACTTTACTATAGGGGAAATAAAGTGACTGACTCATCCACTCTGTACTTATCATCTAGCTACAGAGAAAGCACCACGCCAGCGATCGCAGCGCTCATTAAGTTGGCAAGCACACCCGCACAAATCGCTTTGAAGCCATATTGTGAGATGAAAGAGCGACGCTCTGGAACTAAGCTACCCAAACCGCCAATCAGAATCGCCATGGTAGAGATGTTAGCAAAACCACATAGTGCAAAAGTAACGATCGCTTTTGAGTGCTCACTCAGTGCATCTTTTACGTCCATTAACTGGATGAAAGCCAC
The DNA here is from genome assembly GCF_041469545.1 of Vibrio sp. 10N.286.49.C3. Lineage (NCBI taxonomy): Bacteria > Pseudomonadati > Pseudomonadota > Gammaproteobacteria > Vibrionales > Vibrionaceae > Vibrio > Vibrio sp. 10N.286.49.C3. Next base: position 41,745 of record NZ_JBFRKT010000002.1, on the reverse strand, counting down.
AAACTCATTCACAACGATTTTGTTACCGATCAGCGAGCCTGCAACCACAGCTTCAGACCACGGTACACCGATCAGCCATGCAACGGGTGCGAACACATAACCTAGGATAAGTTCGAAGCTTAGGTTTACGCCAAACCAGCCACCAACAATACCTAACAAGCCATTCAGCATCGCAATCACACTGATAAAGGCTAGAAGTGTCGCACCCACCGCAACGGCAATACGAAGTCCAGACATAGCCCCATCTGCCATTGCCTCAACTACGTTTGTTGCTCGTGGAATCTCTACACCAGACTCAATATCTTCTTGAACATCCTCTGGGCTGCCTGGTACTAAGATTTTAGCCATCAATAGACCAGCTGGTGCCGACATGAATGCCGCAGCGATCAGATAGTTTAGGTCAACACCCAGCGATGCATAACCCACTAGCGTGCCGCCAGCAACAGAAGCCAAACCACATACCATCACAGCAAACAGTTGTGAGTCCGTCATATGTTTTAGGTAAGGCTTAACCACCAATGGCGCTTCGATCATGCCAACAAAAATGTTTGCCGTTGCAGACAGTGACTCCGCACGACCTGTGCCTAGAAACTTCTGCAAAGCACCGCCGATTATGTTGATCACCTTTGGCATAAAGCCGATGTGATACAAACCTGAAATCAATGCAGAGAAAAAGATAATGATGCCGAGAACATTAATAGCGAAAACAAATCCGTTATTCGTTAGGCCACCGAATAGGAAGTTAATCCCCTCTTGACCGTAGTTGATCAAGCTAGACACCGCACCAGTAGCTGCATTCAGCGCTTCTTTACCCATTGGCACATAAAGAACCAATAGCGCGAATGAGATTTGCAGTAAGAAAGCCAAAGAGACAGTTCTTAGCGGGATATTTTTTCTGTCCGTAGATAGTAACCAAGCGGCTACTAAAATAGTGATAATTCCAAGTAGGGAAGCCATATGCGTCAACCTAAAAGTTGTAGGTAGGAAAGGCGACGCATTGTATAGAGGAAATCGTTTGCGGCAAGGTGCGGTTGTTAATGTGATGTTGGGATTATCAGCAACTTGCCCAAGATTAGATTAAAGCATTGAATTTTAATGGATTAACTTGTTCAAAAAGCATACTTTTTCCATATGGAAATTATATTTATGAATTAGGAAACAATTAACGATGCAGCTCAACGCAAGTTTTGAGGTTTTTGTCCCAATACGTCGGCGAACCAACATGCTGTTTGATGAACTCAATCACTGCTGAAAGCTTCTTTGGCATGTTCTTTCGACTCGGATAGACGGCATAGAATGGCATCAACTGACTGGCTCTCCATTCTGGTAATACTTGGATTAACTTGCCTGTTCTAAACTCCTCTTTGACTAAATAAGTCGCCAAATAAGCAACACCCCACCCAGATACAGCTGCGTCTCGTACCGCCTCAGCCAAATCCACCGAGTAATCGCCCGCCACTTTGACACTGAGGTTTTCTTGCCCGTTATCAAACGCCCATGACGTGTAGTCTCGTTCACGGCTGCGATAGATAAGACAGTTATGGTCAATCAGATCAGATGGCACATGAGGAGTACCAGCTTTAATCAGATAATCCGGTGATGCGGCTACCACAAATTGGCTGTCGGCTAAACGCTGCGCTATATAACCTTCTGGCAGGTCTTCATTATTGGTGATCCAAAGATCCAAGCGCTCCTCAATCATATCCACTTTGTAATCGAACAAATGCACTTCAATTCTCAGCTGCGGATAGAGCTGTCTGAGCTGATCAATCGCTGGAATGATATGCAGTGTGCCAAATGACTGAGACAAGCCTATGCGGAATATTCCAGAAATGTCGTCACGCTGGCTATCCATATCCATTTGAGCCGCTTTCACCGTATTGAACAGCTGCTCACAATGTTGATAGAACACTTCCCCTGCTTCAGTTAGTGTCAGGCTGCGTGTGGTTCGTTGCACCAGCTTGATACCTATCGAATCCTCGAGCAAAGCAACTTGCTTACTGATGTGAGACACCGACACATTCAAACTTTTTGCTGCACTGGTAAAGCCTTCATGCTTGATTAACGCATGGAATATCACCATCTGTGCGGCTCTATCTGTTAGCACAAGGCCACCTTTAAAAATCTCTGAAATATAAAAGAAAAAGGACTCCGAAGAGTCCTTTAGTTCGTTCTGCCTATGGTAGGCCAAATGCTATTCAAAGCGACCTAAATCTGTTAACCAAATTAGCTCTAATAACCAAATTAAGGCCATTAATCAAATTAGGTCGATTAATCAAACTTAATTCTGTCTGCTAGGTGGCTAACTGCCAACGCAAAGTAGTAAGAACGATTCCACTTCATTAACACATTGTAGTTGTTGTAAATGAGGTAAGAACGGCCAGTTTCATCGTCTGGCATAATTAGCCAAGCTTTAATATCTTCATCAAGCGTTGGTAGTGGGCGATCGTCAAAGCGCTTAATACCGAGTTCAGACCACTCTTTTAAGTATTTCGCTTTGTCTTCGCCTCGGCCTTGCATTTCAATAGACACAGTCGACGGTACGTGAACCTGACGGCCCCAAGTATATTTGTCATCCCAACCCGATTGGCTGAGATAATTCGCCGCTGAAGCAAATACATCTTCTTCAGTACCCCAAATATCTTTCTTGCCATCGCCGTTACCGTCAGCGGCATAAGCTAAGAATGAGCTTGGCATAAACTGAGGTTGTCCCATCGCACCAGCCCAAGAGCCTTTCATCTCTTGTGGTGCAATATGGCCTTGATCAAGAATCTTCAACGCCGCCATCGCTTCGCTACGGAAGAAGGCTTCTCTACGTCCTTCATAGGCCATAGTCGTGAGAGCATCAATAACACTGTAGTTACCTGTGAACTTACCAAAGTTACTCTCAACACCCCATAGCGCGACAATGAATCTTGGTTGAACACCATATTCATCACCAATGCGCTTCAACGCTGAATAATGCTTCTTATAGAGCGATCTCGCCTGCTTCACTTTCCAATCTGGAACCGCGCGTGGAATGTATTCATCCAGAGTCAGTTTTTTCTCAGGTTGATTCTTATCGGCTTTCACCGCTCTTGGCTTAAACGTCACACCATCAAAGGCCTGATCAATGATCGTTTCAGAGATGCCTTCTGCACGGCCTTGTTGCTTTAGTTTCTCTACATATTGCTCAAAGCTCAGCTCTTCAGCCTGAACTGAACCAATCGTCAGGCTATTACCCAATAGTAATGCCGACACAGCCAATATGGTTTTCGAAAATTTACTCAACGATCACTCCTCCCTGAATTAAGGTAGCTATCACTCTTCGTCTTGAACGTTTTGCTGAGCTTTACGCTCTTTATGAAGTTCAAGTTCATTAACCGGTGGTGGCGGAACCTGCAAAAAGAAACCATCGGTGTTCAGTGATTCTCTCACTTTATCGATGTTCACTTGCGCCAGTTTACGGCCATCCATTTTAATTACCATTACAAAACTAGGTTTACCAAACATTTGCATCAATGCGTCAGGAACTTGTGAGAAATCATCCTTCTTAGGGATATAAAGGTATGTTCCTTCTTTCTTTGAACTTTTATATATAGAACACAGCATGACAAACCTTTTTATTGTTTATGACTACAAAACTCTCACTTACGAGATCAATAGTTTATGTTAAGGGAAATATTGGGAACAAAACGTTCATTTGACAACAAGATTACTTGCTGTGCTTGGTTTGGGAATATAACATGATAAACCAAGTTTCAGGCAACGCCCTTTATTTTATTGATAAAGAAATTGTACCAATCCGCTATTGAGGTCCTGTAGTTTTCGATGTCTAGTAATCCAGATCTAAAAGGTAGCAGTTTTACGCTATCTGTTTTGCACTTATCCGATGATCAAGTCGAAAATGCGGTGTCTTTTCTTCAAGAAAAAGTAAACCAAGCTCCCACTTTTTTCGCTGCTGCGCCTGTTGTTATCAATATTAGCAAAGTCGCGGGTGATATCGATTTTGTGCAACTGAAAGAGGGTATATCTCAAGCGGGCATGATCCCAGTAGGTGTGGCTGGTTGTTCGGATAAACGTATGCAGAACCTAGCGAAAGAAGCTGGTTTTGCAGTGATGACAGCCAGTAAATCGCCTTCTCAAGCTCCAGCGAAGATGGCTCCGATAAAAGTGGTGAGAACGCCTATTCGTTCTGGTCAGCAAGTGTATGCAAAAGATGGCGATCTATTGATCCTCAGCCATGTGAGTGCTGGCGCAGAAGTCATAGCCGATGGCAGCATCCATATCCATGGTACTTTACGCGGTCGTGCGATTGCAGGCGCGAGTGGTCAAACTGAAGCAAAAATAATTTGTAATGATTTACAAGCCGAGCTGGTTTCCATTGCTGGAAATTACTGGCTCAGCGATCAAATTGAAAGCGAGTACTGGCAGAAGAAAACCATGTTCAGTATGGCAAACGATGTATTACACGTTGATGTCCTCGCAATATAAGAGAAATAAAAAGGAAAACAAAATGGCACGCATTATCGTTGTAACGTCAGGTAAAGGCGGGGTAGGCAAAACGACCTCCAGTGCAGCTATTGCCTCAGGCTTAGCTTTAAAAGGGAAGAAAACCGCAGTTATCGACTTTGATATCGGTCTGCGTAACCTAGATTTAATCATGGGTTGTGAGCGTCGTGTTGTGTACGACTTCGTTAACGTTATCAATGGCGAAGCGACACTGAACCAAGCGATGATCAAAGACAAGCGCACAGAGAATCTATTCATTCTTCCGGCTTCTCAAACTCGTGATAAAGATGCACTAACAAAAGATGGTGTTCGTCGTGTATTTGATGAACTAGATGAAATGGGCTTTGATTTCATCATCTGTGATTCTCCTGCAGGTATCGAGCAAGGCGCTCTGATGGCGCTTTACTTTGCTGATGAAGCGATTGTTACGACTAACCCAGAAGTTTCTTCTGTACGCGATTCAGACCGTATTCTCGGTATTCTTGATTCTAAGTCTCGTCGTTCAGAAGATGGCTTAGAACCAGTGAAAACGCACCTTTTACTGACTCGCTACAACCCAGCACGTGTAACTCAAGGTGAGATGCTAAGTGTTGAAGACGTTGAAGAGATTCTTCACATCTCTCTACTGGGTGTCATCCCAGAGAGCCAAGCAGTACTGAACGCATCGAACAAAGGTGTTCCAGTTATTTTTGACGAAGCAACCGATGCAGGTATGGCTTACAATGATACTGTAGAACGACTACTGGGTAGCCAAGTGGACTTCCGTTTCTTAACGGAACAGAAGAAAGGCATCTTCAAAAGACTGTTCGGGGGCTAATTCGCAATGTCATTACTAGAGTTTTTTAGACCACAAAAAAAGACAACCGCAAACCTAGCTAAAGAGCGTTTGCAGATCATTGTTGCCGAGCGACGCAGCCATGACGACCCAGCGCCGTCTTATCTGCCGCAACTAAAAGAAGACATCTTGAAGTGTATTGCGAAGTACGTTGACGTCGATCCATCAATGGTTGATCTGACTTTCGAACACAAAGATGACGACATCTCAGTATTAGAGCTGAACGTCAAACTTCCAGAAGAAGACCGATAAGCAGAGTTCGAGCGGTGCTTATCACGATTCAATAAAAAAGAGAGCCTAGGCTCTCTTTTTTGGTATTTTAACTTGTGTCTAAACGCTATAAAAGATTAAGAATTCTGCATACGCTTTTTCAGTCGCGCTAAGTCTATTTCACTAGAGCGAACGGTCAACTTAATGCACTCGTAATCGTACTCTTCTTTAACCACACTCATGTTTGAGCGAATCTCACCGATGATGCCTTGTCCTGAATAAGGAATCGTGATCTCTTCTTCGATCATGCCTTCTTCAGCAACACCAACGATGTACTTGTGCAGTTTCGTGATATCCAGAGGATCACGAGTCGACGTTAACATCGCATCTGGGAATTCTTCGATCAGCTCTAATTGCTGCTCTTCAGTCAATCTATCGCACTTATTCAGCACTAATAGTTTTTCGCTGCCTTCTACACCCACTTGTGCTAATACGTCGTGTACCACATCAAGTTGTGCGCGGAATGAAACGTCAGAAGCATCAACGACATAAAGTAGCAATGAAGCATCGTGCGCTTCTGCTAGCGTTGAGTGGAACGAAGCAACCAAATCGTGTGGCAATTTCTTGATGAAACCAACGGTATCTGAAACAAGGATACGCGGTTGAGTGATTGGCTGAAGCGCACGAACCGTCGTATCTAGCGTTGCGAACAGTTTATCTTCACCCACCACTTCGGTTGCGGTCATTGCACGCATCATCGAAGATTTACCGGCATTGGTGTAGCCAACTAAAGCAACAGTGAAAAGCTCCGCGCGCCTTGTGCGTCGAGTCTTCATTTCATCTTGTACGCTTACTAGCTCACGCTTAAGCGCAGCAATTTGGTCACGTACGTTACGACGGTCTAGCTCTAGTGAAGTTTCACCTGCGCCCTGACCCATTTGACGCTCTTTATCACCCTCAGCCGTTTCACGAAGTCGTGGCACCAAGTAGTTTAGACGAGCGATATCAACTTGCAGACGAGCAGTACGAGTACGAGCGTGACGGCTGAAGATTTCGATGATGATGCCAGTACGGTCAAATACTTCCACACCCAAACTCGCCTCAACAGTACGCATTTGAGATGGACTTAAATCACAGTCAAATACCACAACATCAGCGGCACCGTATTGGAAATTGCCCGTTGGAAGATCATCAAAATCTAGCTCATCGATTTCAGAATCAAACAAACCCGACTCATCAAGAAAGTCTTCATCTTCAGCTTCTTCAATAGAGCCTTGGTAACCAGTTAGATGTGCAATTTCGGCGAGCTTACCTGCACCCAACACATTCTGTCTTTGAGATGAACTGTGGTGTTGCGATTGCGTACCGACGACTTTAAACCCTAGGGTTGTCACTAAGCGAGCAAGTTCGGCAAGAGACTCTTTTGCTTCGTCACCTTTAAAATCCGGTGTCGTAATAGAAATAAGTAAAGCGTTATTCGCCGCTGGTTTTGCTGTTAGTTTCATGTATTCTTCTGTTTATGCACCAAGGTGCAGCCTAGTTTCTGGTCTAAAGTAGTGTGATCCTACGCGTTTCTACGTCAGCTTTATAGAGCTAAGGGATACTAAATCACGATATTATTGCAGTAGAAGCATATATATCGTTTATCCCTCTGTTTTTATAAGGGATAAAAAGCAAGTATAGACAACGAAAAAGGCAGCATCACGTTACTTATTAGTAGTTGGTGATACTGCCTTTGATTTAGACATGAACTTTGATTGTTAAACTAACTCAGCAACTAGAAGTTAAAAGTCGATTCTCGCTTCAGTCTGAGCATCGAAGAATACCGCCTTTGATAAGTCAAAATGAAGCGGTGCCATTTGCCCAACCGACACTTCAAACTCTGGTGACAAACGACACGCGACTTCTTGGTCGTTCACTTTAACCATTGCGATGGTATCTGGCCCTGTTGGCTCCAACACTTCCAATTGCAGATCTAGCTTTGTAGTTGCCGACACATCATCACCTTCTTGCTCAGTGATGTGTTCTGGACGCAACCCAATCACCAACTCTTTGCCATCTTGGTCACGCATACTCTGAGGCAATCGAATGTGGTGTTCTTGCTCCGCCGTGCCAGTTACTTTGATGATCGGATTCTGATCGTCGTCCAAATCCACCATGGTCTTAATGAAGTTCATTGATGGTGAGCCCATAAAGCCCGCTACGAACATATTGTTTGGCTTGGTATAGATCTCTTGCGGTGTGCCTAACTGCTGCAGTTCACCGTCTTTCATTACTGCGATGCGATCCGCCAGAGTCATCGCTTCGATTTGATCATGGGTTACATAAACAATCGTGGTATTCAGCTTCTGGTGCAGACGTTTAATCTGATGGCGCATCTCAACACGCAGCTTGGCATCCAAGTTAGAAAGCGGCTCATCAAACAGATACAGCTTAGGACGACGAGCTAGAGCGCGTCCCATCGCGACACGTTGACGCTGACCACCAGAAAGTTGCGACGGTTTACGATCAAGCAACTGTTCGATTTGCAGCATTTCTGCCACTCGATTTACTTCAGCATCAATCTCTTGCTGCGGCATCTTACGAATCTTCAAACCGAAAGCGATATTGCCACGCACCGTCATGTTTGGATACAAGGCGTACGACTGGAATACCATCGCGATATCGCGATCTTTAGGTTCAACCTGCGCCACGTCTATGCCATCAATTACAATCTCACCCGAGCTAATATTCTCTAGCCCAGCGATGGTGTTCATCAAGGTGGATTTTCCACACCCCGAAGGGCCGACAAGTATCAAAAATTCCCCCGAATCGATACTAATGTCGATGCCCTTTAACGTTTCGTTGTCCGCGTTGCGATAGGTTTTACGGATCTGTTTTAAATCTAATGTTGCCATGGGTAATTATCCTTTTACTGATCCTGCCGTTAGGCCACGAACAAAATATTTTCCTGCGAAGACGTACACCAACAGCGTTGGCAAGGCGGCGATGATCGCGGCAGCCATGTCGACGTTATATTCTTTAACGCCTGTGCTGGTGTTGACTAGGTTGTTTAATGCCACGGTAATCGGCTGTGTCTCTGAGCCCGAATACACCACCCCGAATAAGAAATCGTTCCAGATTGCGGTGAACTGCCAGATCACTGTCACCATGATGATAGGTGTAGAGATCGGTAATAAGATCTTAAAGAAAATGGTAAAGAAGCCTGCGCCATCCAGTTTTGCTGCTTTGATCAATTCATCAGGAATCGAGATGTAGAAGTTACGGAAAAATAGAGTCGTAAACGCCATGCCGTAGATAACGTGCACAATCACCAAGCCGATAGTTGTGTTTGCTAAACCCATCTTGCCAAGCATGGTTGCCATTGGCAGCAGCACAACTTGGAACGGAATAAAGCAGCCAAACAACAGCAAGCTAAAGAACAGATTTGAACCTCTGAACTGCCACTTGGTTACCACGTAGCCATTGAATGCACCGAGCAATGTTGAGATCGCAACCGCAGGTATCACCATTTGGAATGAGTTCCAAAAGTAACCTTTGATGCCTTCACATTTCACGCCCGTACAAGCGGTGTCCCACGCTTTATACCAAGCATCGAACACCCACTCTTTCGGCAAGCTCATCAAGTTACCCGCCTTGATATCAGGCAAGGTTTTGAATGACGTCAGCGCCATGACGAACAATGGCATTAGGTACACTAAACAGAAGAAAAGCAGTGCTGAATAAATAAAGATTCGAGCAAAATTGATGTTATTCATCATGACTTTTTCTCCCTAAGTTCAGAGTAAAGATAAGGCACGAGAATCGCTAAGATACCAGCAAGCATCATCATGGCACTGGCAGCACCAAGGCCAATTTGTCCGCGAGTAAAGGAGTGTGCGTACATAAATAGCGCAGGAAGATCCGATGAATAACCGGGGCCACCTGCCGTCATTGCGGTCACAAGGTCGAAGCTCTTAATCGCAATGTGAGAAGTAATGATCACCGCACTGAAAACCACAGGGCGCAAGCAAGGCAGAATGATTTTGAGATAGATGGTAGGTAAGCTTGCCCCATCAATTTGAGCTGCTTTGATGATTGAAGAATCGATCCCACGCAGACCTGCTAAGAACATAGCCATCACGAATCCAGAAGACTGCCAAAGTGCCGCGATAACCAAGGTATACACCGACATTTCAGAGTCGACTAGCCAATCAAATTTGAAGTCCGTAAATCCCCAATCTTGCATCAGCTTTTCAATGCCAAGACCCGGATTAAGAATCCATTTCCACGCCGTACCCGTCACAATGAATGACAACGCCATTGGGTAGAGATAGATAGTACGAATCGCCCCTTCTTGACGGATATTCTGGTCAAGTAATACCGCTAAACCAACACCAAGCAAGATAGCAATCGCCATGAACAGAAAACCAAACACACCGAGGTTGGTGATTGAGGTGATCCAGCGATCGTTGTCCATCAGCTTTTCATATTGGGTTAAACCAACGAAGTTAAAGCTCGGCAGAAATCGAGAGTTGGTGAACGACAGCGCTGCCGTCCAAAATATATAGCCGTAGATACACACCACGGTCACTAACGCGGTTGGCGCCAGTACTATTTTAGGTAACCAATGTTGCAACCTGTCAGCAAAACTCGGTTTCGGTGCAGGCTGGCTCCTTGTGGGTTTTGGAGTCGACTCAGTCAAAACATGCTCCATAACTTATCCTTGTTGCACAATCGAGCCAATGGCTTACCTTTCGGCACCACATCAGCATCACGCATATCAGAATTGGGAGTGAAGAGCAGATAGGCTCCCTACGAGCCTACCCACCCTGGGGGTTCGATAAAGCAACACAACCCGTCACTCACGTGCGTTGTGTGTCACTTATCAAGTTAGATTAGATAGCCGCTTTCACTGCTTTTGCTAACTTAGCTGCCGCTTGTTTAGGATCGGCATCTTTCTCGTTGAAGAAGTTGGTCACCACGTCATAAATAGCGCCTTGAGCGTAGCTTGTTGTCGCTAGGCCGTGAGCCATACTCGGGACAAGATCGCCCGATTCAGCACTCGCTTTGAAGGTAGCCATTGAATCCAACGCGCATTGATCAAACTTAGACATGTCCATATCTAGACGTACAGGGATTGAACCTTTGTTGAGGTTGAATACTTCTTGGAAATCTTTGGTAAGAATGGTTTTTGCTAGGTCTTGCTGCGCTTTTTGGTTCTCTTTGTCACTTAACTCAAAGAACGCAAAGCTATCGATATTGAAGGTAAATTGGCCGTCAGTACCCGGTGCTGGTGCACAAATGTAGTCTTTACCTGGCACTTTGCCTGCCGCAGTAAATTCACCTTTCGCCCAGTCACCCATGATTTGCATCGCGGCTTCGCCATTAATAACCATTGAAGTTGCGACGTTCCAATCACGACCTGGAGAGTTGCTGTCGATGTAATCACGCATCTTTTTGAACTTGGTGAACACTTCCACCATTTTGTCGCCAGATAATACGTCCATATCAAGATCAACGAACGCTTTGTTGTAGTCTTCACTGCCTAGTACATCAAGTGCTACGGCTTCGAATACGGTCGCGTCTTGCCAAGGCTGACCACCATGAGCTAACGGAATGAAGCCAGCCGCTTTAATCTTGTCTGCAGCAACAAAGAACTCATCTAATGTCGTTGGAACCGTCACGCCTGATTTTTCTAAAACAACAGGGTTAGCCCAAAGCCAGTTAACACGGTGAACGTTGACAGGAACTGCCACATATTCGCCATCCCACTTCATCACTTTAGTCACTACTTCTGGTAGTAGTTCATCCCATTGTTCTTGTTTAGCAGTCGCATCGAGAGACGTTAGAAAACCTAAACCACCCCACTCCTGGATATCATGACCTTTAATCTGCGCGGCAGATGGAGGGTTGCCCGATACTGCTCGCGTTTTCAAAACAGTCATCGCACTTTCACCGCCGCCACCAGCAACTGCGAAGTCTTTCCAAGTATGGCCTTGTTGTTCAATCATCTCTTTCAGTACGGCAGCGGATTTCGCTTCGCCACCGGCAGTCCACCAGTGAAGCACTTCCACTTCACCAGCTTGAGAAAATGTTGAGGCAGCAAGAAGAGATAGAGTAAGTAGGGTTTTATTGATTTTCATTATTATCTTCCATGTTTAGCGGACTCGACGTCCGGTTCATTAAAGAGTCTACTTATTCTGACTGATAAGATTGAAACAAAAGGTAACCCCAATGTAACAGGATTGTTACATTACACTTCTAGACCTGTTGGGATATAGACTTTGACTTCCAAGCCACCTTGAGAGGAGTTGCGAATAATGAGATCTCCACCGTGTCCGTGCAGGATGTTTCGGCAGATCCCGAGGCCAAGTCCGTGTCCTTGATCGTCCGTTGCTAGCCTAAAATAGGGTTCAAAAACCATCTCTAACTTGTCTTCAGGAATGCCATTCCCACGGTCTTGAATAGTCACGACAACCCAAAGCTCATCACCACTAACTTCCACGACAGCTGATGAACCATACTTAACCGCGTTGTCAATTAAGTTGGTCAGTACACGCTTAATCGCCAGTGGTTTCGCGACCAGAGGCTCAATGACGACCGGCTCGAACTCAACTTTTGTCTGATACTGATTATGAGATTCAATCACAGAAAGTACCATTTCGTTGAGGTCAATAATGGCATTATTCTCGTGTAGATCGGTGTCTCTTACCGCTTGCAAAGCACCTTTAACCATCATCTCAAGCTCATCGAGATCTTTATTAAATTTGTCTTTCTTTACTTCACTCTCCAACAACTCTGCACGCAATCTAAGACGTGTGATTGGTGTCTTTAAGTCATGGGAGATCGCAGAGAAAAGGTGCTCTCGGTCGGCCACATAGCGACGAATTCGTTGCTGCATGCGATTAAAGGCTCGAGTGGCAGTGACCAGTTCCGTTGCCCCTTCTTCGTTAAGCGGAGGCTGCTGAATATCCATGCTCATCTCATTAGCCGCTCTTGCTAACTTTTTAAGAGGACGTACTTGACGACGAATCATTAAATAAGTCAAAACCAATAGAATGAGTGTCGAGGAAACTAAGAAAATTACTTGCTCACGACCGAGAATCGTATCGTCGAGTTTCACATATGGCGCAGGCAACAACGCAGCGATATATACCCATTCGTGGCTGGTTAATTCTATTTGAACAACCAGAATTGGCGGATTAAGAGGCTCTAACGTTAAAGTATGATGTGCCCACGATCGCGGGAGATCGCTTAAGTAGATGTCGTTTTTAAGCAAGCGAAGGTGTTCAGGTCGAGAAAAATCAACCCGCACTGACGCCACTTTATTGAGTTTGCTACTCAAAACACTTTCTATCGCCTCAATTGAGGCGGTTTTTAGTCGGGTATCCGGGATCGGTTCGACAATCAAGGCCTCTTTATTGAAAGAAACAAAGAAACGCGTACCGCCCATATTGCGGATTTGATCCAACACGATATGACGATATTTAACGGATAGAGATTGGAAAAAAGTCACCGTTGAAGCAAACATGTTCGCCATGCTCGACGAGGCAGAACGAATTCCTTCCAGCTCTTTGTGTTTTGATTCGCTATACCATATAGACGTTGCGATGCCTTGAGCAATCACAACGGCTAACAACGTCAGCAACAATGTTCTTGCGACCAAAGAGTTTGGTTTTAATCGACTCAACCAGTTCATAGGAAATACTTCATTGGCAAGGTGTTCATTAACAGCACTTGATTATCAATGTTCATACTGAACCGGCACAGCAAGAATGTAGCCATTACCGCGCATGGTTTTGATGTAGTGAGGGTATTTACCACTGTCACCCAGTCGGCTTCTCAGGCGACTAAGCTGTACATCAATACCACGTTCAAAAGGCAGCGCTTCACGGCCTCTGGTAGCGAAAGAGATGGTGTCACGGTCGAGAACTTCGTTAGGGCGAGTTAAGAACAGCATCAACAAAGAAAAGTCACTGCCCGATAAGTCCATCTCTTCTGAGCTTTCATTGTGATAGATTCGATGCGCGAGCGTATCGAGCGTCCAATCACCAAAAATAATCTGCTTTGGCAGTGCATCACTTGGCTTGTCGTCCACCACTTGAACACGGCGTAATAGCGCTTTGATTCGAGCCATTAACTGACGAGGGCTAAACGGCTTCGCGATGTAATCATCTGCACCAATTTCTAAGCCGATAATCTGATCGGTTTCATCCGATACCGCTGTCAGCATAATGATAGGCACATTGGATTGTTTTCGGACTCGCTGACACAAGGTAAAACCGTCGTCACCGGGTAGCATCACATCAAGCAGAATCAGGTCTGGATAACCATTGTTTTGCAGATGAGTTTCGAGTTCAACACCATCTCCCACCGAAGAAACATCGAAACCCGATTTTGTGAGGTACTCTTCCAGAAGCTCGCAGATTTCTTGATCATCATCCACCACGAGAATTCGAGTATTTGTTGGCATCGCCCAAACCTATTAAATTTACAACTTATTCACATAGTGTATAGGCTGGCCGATTATTTGATTATTGACATGTTTGTAAAGTTAGACGAACAAACAGATAAAGATCACATCTTAGTGACCTCTACCTGTACTTAGCGACTCAAAGAATCATAGGAGATTAAGAGGAACAGCTGATTTCCATTGCTTTGCCCCACTCAGGCGGCAAGGCAGCAAGATGTTCGTAGTCAGGATGTTCCGCATAAGGGTCTGCCAGCACCACCATTAGTGCATCAATATCGCTGCTATCACCGCGCTCAGCTTTATCTATCGCAAGCTGGGCTAGGTAATTTCTGAGGATGTATTTAGGGTTCACCTGTCTCATCTTTTCACAGCGCTCTGTCACTGAACTGTCTTCTAATTCGCAGCGTTGCAAGTAGTTATCCACCCATAGCTTTGCGGCCTCGCGGTCGATAACCAAATCAATCACGTCTTGCGGCAGCAATGTATCTAGGTTCGACAACGTTCTAAAGAATCTTGGGTAGTCGACTTTGTTTTGCGACATCAACTCAAACATAGATTCAAACAAACGGCTGTCACCTTCTTGTTTCGAAAGCAATCCTAACTTACGGCGCATCAGCTGACTGAAATAACCGTTCATTTGTGGCTCGTACTGTTCTAACGCGGCCTCTAGATCGGCTTTATCCACCAGCGGCGAAAGCGAGTGAGCCAGTGCCGACAAATTCCATAATCCAATTCTAGGCTGCTGATTAAAGGCATAACGACCTTGATAGTCGGAGTGATTACAGATCAAGCGAGGGTCATATTCATCTAAGAAGGCGAACGGGCCATAATCAAAGGTTTGCCCTATGATCGACATGTTATCGGTGTTCATCACCCCATGAGCAAAACCATTCGCTTGCCACAGCGCGACCATTTCCGCAGTGCGATCAACAATCTGATTAAACATAGCAGCATAGGATTTCTCTTCATCGAGGCATTTCGGGAAGTGCCATTCGATGACTTTATCGGCCAATAATTTATGTTCTGCCAACTGATTGGTATAAAACAGATGTTCAAAGTGACCGAAACGGATGTGTGACTCAGCAGCACGCACCAGCAATGCGCCCCACTCTTGTTTCTCTCGATAAACGGGTGTGTCGCTGGTCATCATCGCCAATGCGCGAGTTGTGGGAATATTAAGCCCCGCCATCGCTTCGCTACATAGATACTCACGAACCGTTGATCGAATAACAGCACGACCATCGCCCATACGAGAATAGGGAGTTTTACCCGCACCTTTAAGGTGTAAGTCGAACGTTTCACCACTTTTCGCGACAACTTGAGCTAATAACAGCCCTCTTCCATCACCTAAATCAGGGTTATAAGAGCCAAACTGGTGGCCTGCGTATTTCATTGCTACTGGCGAGAATGGCTCAGGTTCAACATTGCCTGATAACGTCTCAAGCAACTCCTCGGAAGTGCATTCAAATGACGGAAAGCCTAGTTCGTTCGCAAGGTTATGGTTCCATGCGAGCCATTGGACATTGTTTAACGGTGTAGGTTGAATTGGGGTATAGAACAGTCGAGGTAATGCCATAAATCGATTGTTAAATGAAATAGAATCCCAGACAGACATGAGAGATACACTGTAGATAAAAGATAACTTAAGATTATCACAGTTTGATAACAACTTCAGATCAGGTTATGCAGTGAGTCTATTGAGATAAAGGGGTTAATGAGACAAAGAGATTATTCAGAGAAAAAGGTTACTGAGAGGAAGGTACAGCTAAGAAAAGGTTAAGTGGCTAGCCTGATGAGAAGAGCCACATTTACGAGTGTAAGAGTTCTAACTTTGAAGACTTTTTGAAAAGTATATTCATAATAAAACTGAAAATATAGAGCCATGAAGCTGACTACATTAGAGCAAGAATACCCAGAAGAGAAAGGGTAGAGAAAATCCAAGTACGACTGATTACGCCAAAATTACTGTGTTGAATCATTTCTTGATGCTGCATATATCTCTCCTGAGAATGTGATGGTGTAACACCAATATATCGACTTTATGCCGATATCAGCAAGCACATTAATATTAACCTTTTATTACAGCCTGAATAATTTTCTGTAACTATTCAGGCCTTTGATAAATTGAAAATTACGCTCTGCTTGTAGTAGAAAGCAGCGCCCCAGCACCGATAAAGACACCACCAGTCACACGATTAAAAACCTTGGCTCTACCTTTAGCAAACAACCAATTTGATGATTTCGCACCTAGGTAGGCATAAACCAGTAACCAAGACAATTCCATCACAACGAAGGTCAAAGCGAACACCAAAAATTGAGGAAATAGCGCTATCGATGGGTCAATAAACTGAGGAAAAAGTGCGGTAAAAAATAGAATAGCTTTGGGATTGCTCGCACCAACAATGAAGCCACTTAAGTAATGCTGCGCAGCACTTTCATTAACAGGTTGAGAGCCTGCTTGTTGATTCGATAGCTTGTCGTAATCTTGCTGACTCGACCGTAGCGACTTCCAACCGAGATAAATAAGGTAAGCAGCACCCGTCCACTTAATGATATTAAACACCACTTCTGACGAAGCAATAATCACCCCTAAACCGGTAAAAGATAACGTAAGGATTCCGGTAATGGCAGTCACGCTACCCAAGGCGGTAAATATCGATAACTTAAAGCCTGATTGCACACCTTTGGTCATGCATAATAAAGAGCTTGGCCCGGGCGAAGCTGTCAAAATCAGCACCGCTAATAAATAATAAATCCATGTATCAAAGCTCATCGCGAATTCTCCTTAACTCACTAAAACGACTAAACATTGACCATCAATATGTGATAGTTATTCACATTAAGCAACTAAATAATATGCAACGAATCCTCAACGCTAAGTACGATATCCAAAATGTAGGCAATAAAAAACGCCATGCATTGCTGCATGGCGTTTAAATTCAAACGTTTCAAATAGAACGTCTTATCAGGTTCTAACCTTAAGTTTCCAGCCTAATCTCTAAGCCAAATCCCTAAGCTAACGACTAACAGTAACCTAGTCTTTGTAGATAGAGAACTCATCCGCGCAAGCAACAAGCTGCTCACGAGTGATCATGAATACGCCATGACCACCGTTAGAGAATTCAATCCAAGTGAATGGAATCTCTGGGTACTGATCCATCATGTGAACCATTGAGTTGCCCACTTCACAGATAAGAATACCGTCATCAGTTAGGTAGTCTGGTGCGTTAGCTAAGATACGACGAACCAATTTCAGACCGTCTGTACCCGCTGCTAGGCCAAGTTCTGGCTCGTGAGTAAACTCATCTGGCAGGCTGTTCATATCTTCTTCGTCCACGTAAGGTGGGTTAGATACGATCAGGTTGTATTTCTCTTTTGGCAAGTCACGGAAAAGATCTGAACGGATTGGGAACACTTGCTGCTCCATGCCGTGATCTTGAACGTTCTGCTCTGCAACTTGCAGTGCGTCTGTAGAGATATCAATCGCATCTACTTCTGCGTCAGGGAATGCATGAGCACAAGCAATAGCAATACAACCACTACCCGTACACATATCCATGATGCGAGTTGGCTCTTCAATTAACCAAGGTTGGAATTGAGCTTCGATCAGCTCACCAATTGGAGAGCGAGGCACAAGAACGCGCTCATCAACGAAGAACTCAAGGCCACAGAACCAAGCTTTATTGGTTAAGTAAGCCGTTGGTGTACGCTCATTGATACGCTTGATTACGCGCTCAACAATACGCAGACGTTCGCTACTTGTTAGACGAGAGTTCATCACATGCGAAGGAACATCAATCGGTAGATAAAGAGTAGGTAAAATTAGTTGTACCGCCTCATCCCACGCGTTATCAGTGCCGTGACCATAAAATAGGCCCGCTGCGTTAAAGCGACTAACAGTCCAACGAATCACATCTTGAAGCGTGTGTAGTTCTGATACCGCTTCTTCTACAAAAATCTTATCCAAAATTGTCTCCGAAAAGCGCTACAATACTGCTAATTACGTTTCTAATTAGAATTCATAACCTGATGAGCAAAAAAGACACCGACTTCGATGACGATTTCGCCCTGTTCAACGATGCAGTAAAGGGCGTTAAAAAGTTGCAACAGGATACCATAGTCCAGCAGCCAAAAAGAAATGCCAAGCAAAAAGAAATTACTCGAACGGCAAGACAAGCCAGTGATAGCGAGTTTTATTTCTCGGATGAGTTCATTCCGCATCTTAGCGAAGAGGGGCCTACACGTTATGCGCGCGATGATGTCTCTAAATATGAGGTGAAGCGCTTACGTCGTGGTGTCTATGTACCGGATGTATATCTTGATATGCACGGTATGACGCAGCAAGAAGCCAAACGTGAACTTGGCGCGATGATTGCGCACTGCGTTAAAGAGAGCGTAGCTTGTGCCTGTGTACAGCACGGCATTGGTAAACACATCCTTAAACAGAAAGTGCCTTTGTGGTTAGCACAGCACCCAGATGTGATGGCTTTTCACCAAGCACCTTTAGAGTTCGGTGGCCATGGGGCGCTACTGGTTTTACTTGCTATCCCAGATAAATAGCCATCGACTTGCTCTTTATTCTAAAAAGTACGTCCAGCACCTTGTCGTTTGGTCGAAATAATCCGTTAGAAACAACAAAGGGCATCTCAATAATCATGAGATGCCCTTAAATTTATCTTGAGAAAACGGTCTCAGCTATGGATTGATGTTCCAAAGTAACTCGCCTTTTTGTTTTTCAAGGTCGAATTCAATACACGCGAGCCCTGAGGTTGGGAACATAGGTGGCGCCATGCCCGTCGCAAATTCAGCCGTTAAATAGCCCACTAGAGGTAAATGAGAAACAAATAAAATGGTCTCTAGCTTTTCTACTTCAGCCATTGCTATGGTCAAATCAAACACATCGTCAGACATTCCGTAAGGCGTAATATCATCACAGGTTTCTACTTTCTTTCCAGAAAACGCTTGAGAGATTTCTAACCACGTTTCTTGTGCCCTCAAGTATGGGCTCACAAGCACTTTATCGAACTGGCTAAACCCTTGCTCATTTGCAGCTTGTGCTACCGCAAGAGACGCCATTTTACCGCGCTTCGTTAACGCTCGTTCTGCATCCGAGTTAGCAAAATGTTCTGCTTCACCGTGGCGCATTATGAATATTTTCATGTTCAGTCCTGTCTACGTAACATTTCGAAAGTCGATATATCCCATATCAGCGATACGCTACTTAGCGTTTGGCTCTCAAACTAGAGAAACCGCAGTCTATATAAATAATTATATCAAGTCACTTGCTAAAGAGTTCGACTTTCTTAACAATCTTATTAAAAGAAAATAAATCACTGATAAAAATCG
Organism: Vibrio sp. 10N.286.49.C3; assembly: GCF_041469545.1. Classification (NCBI taxonomy): domain Bacteria; kingdom Pseudomonadati; phylum Pseudomonadota; class Gammaproteobacteria; order Vibrionales; family Vibrionaceae; genus Vibrio; species Vibrio sp. 10N.286.49.C3. Next base: position 22,408 of record NZ_JBFRKT010000002.1, on the reverse strand, counting down.
ATAAAAGTGATTTAGAAGTCGCCAAAAAGCACTTCATATCCCAAAATATGATCGCGAGGTTTGCACCTTAAATCATCGCGTACATAATTTAAAAACCACCTTCTCTGGAGATGCATCTGTGCATTTAAGCCCTAATGATGAACATCAATACCGTTACTTAACATTAGATAACGGGTTGAGAGTACTGTTAGTTCACGATCAGAACGCTCAAAAAGCTGCAGCCGCACTCGCCGTTAATGTCGGGCATTTTGATGACCCTACAGACCGAGAGGGTTTAGCTCACTACTTAGAGCATATGCTATTTTTGGGAACTGAAAAGTATCCAAAGGTCGGAGAGTTCCAAAGTTTTATCAGCCAGCATGGCGGTAGCAACAACGCATGGACAGGAACCGAACACACCTGCTTCTTTTTTGATGTTGAATTGAATGCCTTTGAAAATGCACTCGATCGCTTCAGCCAATTTTTTACTGCCCCCCTGTTCAACGAAGAAGCCTTAGACAAAGAACGCCAAGCCGTTGATTCAGAGTATAAAATGAAACTCAACGACGACTCGCGACGCTTGTACCAAGTGACCAAAGAGCTGGTGAATAACAATCACCCATTCTCGAAGTTTTCTGTCGGTAATATCGATACGTTGGGTGACCGAAACGGCGAGACGATTCGACAAGAGATCTTGGCTTTCCACCAGCAGCAGTACTCTTCAGACTTAATGACACTGACGCTGTCTGGTAATCAATCATTAGACGAGATGCAAAGTTGGGTTGAGGAGCGTTTTAGCTCGATTACCAACCACCAACTACAAGGCAAGAAGGTTGAAGTACCGATTGTTGGCGAATTAAGCACGGGGGTACAAGTACACGTTAAACCGATCAAAGAAGTGCGCAAACTTATCTTAACCTTCCCAATGCCAAGCATGGATGAACACTACGGTATTAAACCATTATCGTTCTTTGCACACCTTATCGGTTACGAAGGCGAAGGCAGTTTGATGATGCAACTCAAAGAGAAAGGCTGGATTACTTCCCTCTCCGCAGGTGGCGGCGCAAGTGGCAGTAACTATCGTGATTTCACAGTCAGTTGCTCAATAACCATCGAAGGTTTAACCAAAACCGATAACATCATCCAAGCGGTGTTCCAGTACATTAAGTTGATTGAACAACAAGGTATTGAAGAGTGGCGTTACCTCGAAAAACGGGCTGTTTTGGAATCAGCCTTCCGCTTTCAAGAGCCCTCAAGACCACTTGATGTCGTCAGCCATCTCGTTATCAACATGCAGCATTACCAAGAGCAAGATGTAGTGTATGGCGATTACAAAATGTCGCATTTCGACGAAGAGTTACAACGTTCTCTGCTTCCTTACTTAACCGTCGACAACATGCGGGTCACCATTGTTGCTCAAGGGTTCGAATATGACAGAGAAGCGAAATGGTACTTTACGCCCTATTCGCTCACACCATTTAGCGCTGAGCAAGTTCAATGCTTTACATGCATTAACCCCGGCTGGCAGTTTGAGCTCCCAAGCAGAAACCCATTTATTTGCTACGACTTAGACCCTGCAGAGCTCGAAGGTGACGCTAAGCACCCACAACTGTTAGAAGAGCTGGACGGCTTTAAGTTATGGCACCTCCAAGACCATCAATTTCGAGTTCCAAAAGGTGTGGTGTATATCGCTATAGATAGCCCACACTCAGTTGCCACCCCGAGAAACATCGTTAAAACACGCTTGTGTGTAGAGATGTTCTTAGACTCGCTTGAAAAAGATACGTATCAAGCTGAGATTGCTGGCATGGGCTACAACATGTATACCCATCAAGGTGGTGTCACACTTACTCTATCTGGATTTAGCGAGAAACAGCCACAGCTGCTCAATATGATTCTTGAACGTTTCCAAGCACGCGACTTTAGTTCAACACGATTCGAAACGATTAAGCATCAATTGCTCAGAAACTGGAATAACGCATCGCAAGACCGTCCTATTTCTCAGCTGTTCAATGCGATGACGGGAATCTTACAGCCAAACAACCCGCCCTATTCCGTTTTAATTGAAGCGCTGGAAACAATAGAAGTCGACGAGCTTTCTTCTTTTGTTCAAGCTATTTTGGCCGAACTGCATGTCGAAATGTTTGTGTATGGTGACTGGAAAAAAGCCGATGCGAACAAGATGGCTGAAACGCTAAAAGATGCCCTGCGTGTTCAAGATCAGGCTTACGAAGAGTCACTGCGCCCTTTAATCATGCTGGGTGATAACGGTAGTTTCCAACGCGAAGTGGTCTGTAATCAAGATGACTCAGCCATTGTGGTTTACTACCAATGTTCAGATATATCACCTACAAATATTGCACTGTATTCATTGGCCAACCACTTGATGTCAGCCACTTTCTTCCACGAGATTCGTACTAAGCAGCAGCTAGGCTATATGGTCGGCACTGGTAATATGCCATTGAACCGACACCCAGGTATTGTGTTGTATGTGCAATCGCCTAATGCAGCCCCAGCAGATCTGTTGGCTTCCATAGACGAGTTCCTCAATGCCTTTTACATGGTATTGCTAGAGCTTAACGACTATCAATGGCACAGCAGTAAACGCGGTCTTTGGAATCAAATTTCAACGCCAGATACCACCTTGCGTGGTCGTGCTCAACGCTTATGGGTTGCGATAGGCAATAAGGATTTGGAATTCAATCAGAGGGATCGCGTGTTAGAAGAGCTCAAAGGTCTGACTCGCTCAGACATGATGCGCTTTGTGGTTAGCCAACTTAAACCTCGTACAGCGAATCGTCTGATTATGCATGCCCACGGCAACGCTCATAATGAAGAAGAGAAGTTGTCAGCAGGTGTGGAGATTGGCTCAATTGATGAGTTTCAGTTGCGTCCTAAAGACTGTGAGCTTGGTTAGTCGTTCTTAGTAAAAAGATCAGAAGGTTGATGTGAAAGCATCAACCTTTTTTATTGAATGCAGCACAAGAGCAGATCTCCTATTACGCTCCTTCGTCGCTTTAGGAGATGACGGTAGTTTTGATTGAGGTGTGTTGACCACCTTCCTAATCAACACAATAGCTTACTTGTTACATCTCAATCGTCACTCCCAAAAAGAGAAACGACCGAGTTAGAAATCTCCCACACCAACCAACACTACCTTACAGAACACATCACCCTCCCCCGCCATTCCCGAGAAGGAGGAACGACTGAGTCGTGAATCTCCCACACCAGGCCAACATTACCCGACAGAACTCATCACTACCCCCGTCATTCCCGAGAAGGAGGAGCGACTGAATCGGGAATCTCCTGCCTCTCGAATACTCCCATAAAAATGAAGCCCGCATCAATTGCTTGATACGGGCTTTATAATCAAAGTGCTAGAAAGTTACTAATCGAAAGAGTTACTTATAAAAAGACTCATCCAATCCAGCACGTGTCAGTAGGCCATCACATGGCGCAAAACGATCACCGTACTTCTTAGCGAAGTCGTTCATCATCTCTACCAGTGACTTAATACCGATTTGATCCATATAACGGAACGGACCACCTAGGAATGGCGGGAAGCCGATACCGAAAATAGCACCAATATCGCCATCTCTAGGGCTACGGATAATGCCATCATCCAAACAACGAACCGCTTCGTTGAGCATCGGTAACACACAACGCATTGCGATGTCGTTATCGCTTAGCTTAGGTTCAGGTTGCAGCTTAAGCAGTTTGTAAACTGACTTATCGACTTCCTTCTTCTTACCTTTGTAAGTGTAGAAACCTTTGCCACTCTTACGGCCTTTACGGTTGTCATTCAAAAGAATGTCGAACACATCAGGGCCTTGGAAACGTTCGCCTAATTCATTAACTAGAATCGGGATGATCTTCGCACCGATATCAACACCGACTTCGTCTAACAAAGTAATTGGGCCAACCGGGAAACCAAAGTCCAGCAACGTGCTGTCGAGCTTTTCAATCGGCTCATTTGCCAATAACAGATGCGCAGCTTCATTCATGTATGGAGCAAGAATACGGTTTACGTAGAAGCCAGCCGTATCTTTAACAACAATCGGTGTTTTACCTTGCTTCTTCGCTAATGCAACAACCGTCGAAATCGTCTCTTCTGACGTTGTTTCATGAGGAATAACTTCAACCAGTGGCATTTTTTCTGCTGGGCTGAAGTAGTGAAGACCGACTACGTTTTCTGGTCGCTGCGCCTTCTCTGCAATCTTATGGATTGGCAGTGAAGACGTGTTGGTCGCAAAGATAGTCTCTGACTTGGCATTGGCTTCAATGTCTGCAACCATTGATTGCTTAAGGTCGAGATCTTCAAATACCGCTTCAATCACCACATCCGTGTGGTTAAAACTCGTAAAGTCGATGCCACCAGACAGTTGTAACATCTTACTCTCAAGGCCAGCTCGGCTCAGAATACGACGTTTACGTTGCTTATCGAACAACTTGTAATTGTAGTTAAGTGCATTGAGCACACCTTCATTAGACACATCTTTAATACGAACCGGTACTTTCGCTTTAGCAACACTGACGTGGCTGATACCAGCGCCCATAAGACCACCGCCCAATACACCAACACGCTTAACCGCTTTCGGTTCTGCGTCTGCGCCGTGTTCTTTTTTCATTTCAGTCGTTGCAAAGAAAATCGAACGAAGGGCTTTGGATTCTGCGGTCATCACCAATTCAGAGAAACGCTTCGCTTCGTACTGAAGACCTTTATCAAAGCCGTTCTCTAAGCCATAACGAATCACATCAAGAATCGCATCAGCGGCTGGGTAATTACCGCGTGTTTTCTGATTGGTCTTCTTTGAAGCCTGTTCAAAAATAACCTTGCGACCAAGACCCGTACGTGAAATTAGTTTTTCTTTGGCCGAAGCTTGGCTTTTAGACGCCAAGCGCTTACCTTTTTTCCCGCCTGAGTTCTTTTCAACAAAGCTCTTAGCCACTTCCAGCAAGATAGTTTCTGGCACACAAGCATCCACGACACCTAGCGATTTCGCTTTTTTAGCGCGCAGTTGCTTACCCGTAAGAATAAGGTCAAGAGAAGGCAGTAAACCGATAAGACGAGGAAGACGTTGCGTACCACCAGATCCTGGTAACAGACCAAGTTGGACTTCTGGCAGACCTAAGCGAGTCTTATCTGAATCAGTACATACGCGGTAATCACACGATAGTGCCAGCTCTAAGCCACCACCTAAACATGGGCCGTGAATCGCCGCAACAACAGGATAAGGCAAATCAGAAAGTGCTTGGAACATCTCCTGCCCCTGACGAGCAAGAGATTGCGCTTCATCTGCTGTCTTGCAAGCATCAAGCATTCGTACGTCAGCGCCAGCAATAAAATTATCTGGCTTCAATGAATGAACGATTAAGCCTTTAACTCGGCTTTGCTTTTCCTTCAACTGCTCGAAGATTGCTTTCATTTCTTCGGCAAATGCCGCTTGTAGCGTGTTCATTTTTTCGTTTGGTACATCGATCGCAAGCCATGCAATATCTTGGTCATCGATAGTTAAAGAAAACGCGGTCGCCGGTTTTACGGCTTCATCATTTGAAACCGTCTTATCACTTTTAGATACAGTCACTGGCTTTGAACCCGTTTTTTTGACTGCTTTCTTTTCTTTTTTCACATCAAGAGTCGTAGACATTATTCCACCTCCAAGATCATTGCTGCACCTAAGCCACCAGCCGCACAAGCAGTATTCAATGCTAGGCCACCACCACGACGTTTAAGTTCACGCAGTGTCTGAGTCATCATACGCGCGCCAGTCGCTGCAAACGGGTGTCCGTAAGCAATTGAGCTACCCAGCACGTTGAACTTCTCCATATCAATCTCACCGATCGCTTTGTCACGGCCAAGATTCTTCTGAGCAAATTCATCGCTTGCGAACATTTTGACGTTAGCCAGAACTTGAGCTGCAAACGCTTCGTGCATCTCGATAAGTGTTAGGTCTGATAATTCTAGTCCTGTGTTCTTCAATACTTGAGAGGTCGCGTACGTCGGTCCCATCAGCATATCCGTTTCAACACCAATCGCTGAGAACGCGTAACCACGAATGTAACCAAGCACTTCTAAGCCTAGCTCTTTCGCTTTTCCTTCGCGCATCAACATCACTGCGGCACCGCCATCGGTAAGAGGCGTGGCATTGGCTGCCGTTACACTGCCGTATTGTCTGTCGAATGCAGGGCGCAATTTAGCGTAACCTTCAACCGTCGAGTCGTGGCGAATGTTGTTGTCTTCTGCTAGGTACTTTTTATAAGGCGCGGGGAATGCCGTCATCACTTCGTCTTTAATCTTGCCTTCTTTCCATGCTTGAGAAGCCAAAGAGTGAGAACGGTGAGCAAGTGCATCTTGAGCTTCGCGAGTAATACCATGTGTCTTAGCCATCTGCTCAGCAGTTTGTCCCATAGACAAACCTGTCGAGTATTCTGCGACTGCTGGTGGTACTGGCATCAAATCTTTGACTGAAAATGTTTTAAGAATCTTCAGTTTTTGACCTATGGTTTTCGTTTTACTCAGTGCTAATAAGTTCGCCGCTAACTTTTTCGAAACACCGATTGGCAATACAGAAGAAGAATCCGCGCCGCCCGCAATACCAACATCAATCGTGCCAGCCATAATGCTCTCGGTCACGTTGACTGCAGCTTGGAAGCTAGTCGCACATGCTCGCGTCACACTGTAGGCATCAGTATTAATGTCCATGCCTGTACCCAGCACGATTTCACGTGCAATGTTCGGTGCTTCTGGCATTTGCACTACTTGCCCGAACACGACTTGTTCGATAAGCGCAGGATCGACATCAGTTCTTGCAAGCATTTCGCTCACCACCATTTTGCCTAGGTCAACCGCAGGCACTTGGCTAAATTCTGTGCTCTGACGAGCGAATGGGGTTCGTAGTCCAGCGACAACGGCAACACGTTCTCCAGAACGCGTTTTGACTTCCTGTTTGCCCATGGTTTCTCCTTAAGGTTAAGAGGTCTGACCTGAAGCATTGTAAACAAGTTGTTAATTAAATCAAACAGGCGTTTAAATAAACGTGATACGAGTATCCCACTGCTTGAAAATCTAACTGAACATTCAGGCGAACCTTTTTGAGGGAAAGGTTGTCGTAAGATACTAAACTATTGCAAGCAAAGCTGTTATCGCTATGTAAGGAATGGTTTTCTTGAGGCAAAAAAAAACCACACAAAACTGTGTGGTCGGAATGTATATAAAGCAATTAACTTAACGCCAATTGAAATAATCAGTTTCCTGATTAGGAGAAAGTAAAGTCAGCCTTCAAAAGGAAGTGTCGTCTTGCTCAACATGCTAGCCACGAATGACTAACTAGACGACAAGGTGTACTATAGCGTTTTCGAGGGCTTAAATTTTGAAGTAGATCAATTTTAATGTGATTTTACGACTTCCTGCCGACGTTAGCCCTAAAAACGAAACAGCATATATAACGAAGCACAACGTATAGAAGACAGCTATACGCAGAGCAATTATGGAGGCTCGTGTGTCAATAATAAAAATGTTTGGAAAGAAAACAGCCAAGCGTCCGGTCAACTCTGATATGGACAAACAAAGAAAATACGAAGCACTCGTGCGCGCCTATCATCGTGACCTCTTTCGCTATGCCTATTGGCTATGCAAAGACAAAAGCATTGCCGAAGATTTAGTTCAAGAAACTTGCCTTCGTGCATGGAAGTCACTCGATAGCCTACAAGATGAAAAAGCCGCAAAGTCATGGCTGATTACTATCTTGCGCCGCGAGAATGCTCGACGTTTTGAACGCAAACAATTTGATCTGGTTGATATCGACGATCATGGTAACGATGCTAGCATCAGTGATGACCCACATCATCAACACCAATGGTTGCAAGCGCAGATCATGAAACTTGAAATCGAATACCGTGAACCCCTCTTCTTACAAGTGATTGGTGGTTTTAGTGGTGATGAGATCGCCGATATTCTCGATCTTAACAAAAATACGGTGATGACACGTTTATTCAGAGCTCGAAATCAGTTGAAAGAGATGCTGGATACAGAAGAGGCAGAGAGGGGGCAACATAATGGATGATTTGGAATTTCGTCGTCGTGTATTGTCGGAACCTAAGCAACGTACACAAGACATTATTGATGCAGCAGCGAATAGTGAAGCCAATAGTAATTTCTTAGACGATGTACTATCACTTGATAAGCAAATCCATTCAGCATTGAATGTGGATGTGCCAGACGATCTGGCAGATCGTATCCTATTCAATCAGACCTCAAGCGAAGAGAGCAAAGTAGTAAGGCCTACGTTTGCTCGACGAGCGATGGCAATGGCTGCTTCTGTGGCATTCGTTGCAGGTTTATTGGTTGGTCAAGTCAACTGGGGCAACGCGTTGGTATCTCCAGCTCAAGCAAGCTTGGCGGATACTGCAATGAAACATGTTGTTGATGAAAAGAGCTTCGTTAGTGCACTTGATGAAAATGTATCATCTCAACAAATCAACGCAAAAATGAACCCGTTTGCTTTTCAGTTTGATGAAGCCTTCCCTTACCACGTCTATTACCTGAACCACTGTGGTTTTGGCAAATCCAACGCAATGCACATGGTTTTCCAAGGCGAAAAAGGCAAAGTCACGCTGTTTTTAACTGGCATTCCGACTGACAAGTCTATCGACTTTGATGAAAAAGGCATGTCAGGCTCGGTAACACCGATCGATGGCAGCAGTTTGATCCTTGTAGGGGAAGATGGCGAGGATGTCTCTAAAATCGCCGAAAAGCTGACAAAAATGATCAAACCAATGAGCTAATTTGCTCTCAAAGCCCCGTAACAAAAGGCCCAGCAAGTATATCACTGATATTGCTGGGCTTTATTTATCAATAAATCGCAAAACCATTCACCACACCAATACCTCTAGAGTTAAAACTCTAAAAAACAGCATTTCTCTCCATTTTCGTGCCAGATAGGCGTCATTTCCATAATTTTACCCTCAAAATTTCCAATGGTCGGATTTGTATATCGTATACTTCCGAATAGGATCAGCCAACATTGAGCAATTGCTCAAATTAATCGCCCTGTAGAGGCGGATATATAAAGGAATAAATGAATGACTACCAACAACACGCGTCTGTTTAAAAAGTCTCTTTTAGCAGTAACAATCACACTGGCATCTTCGCAAGCGATGGCAGCAGGTTTCCAACTTAACGCACAATCAGCAACCGGCATCGGCCGTGCTTTTGCTGGTGATGCAGTAATCGCAGATAACGCGTCAGTAATGGCACGTAACCCTGCAGCAATGGCACTATTTGATAAAACTGAGCTATCTCTTGGTTTTGAAAGCATCACTTCAATGATTGAAGTCAACGACGTTAACTACGTTGGTGGTCAAGTGCCAGTAAATAATACTGATGATGTAGGTGATACATCTATCGCGCCTAACATCCACTTAATCGTTCCAGTAAATGATAAATTTGCTTGGGGTATCAATGCCTACTCAAACTTCGGTACTAAAACAGAGTTTGACGACAACTATCCGGCAGCTGAATACGGTGGCTTAACGGATGTTAAGAGCGTCAACTTTGGTCTTGCAGGTTCTTACCGACTAGACGACCAATGGAGCTTCGGTGCAGGTTTAGACCTTATTTATGGTCAAGGCACGATGAAACGCACCTCTGGTGTAGGCATGCAAGCTGGTAATGTACCTCTAGGTACTCCTTTATTAAACGTCGACAAAGCTGATGGTTGGGCTGTTGGCTTTAACGTTGGTACCGTTTATGAGCTAGATGAAAACAACCGTTTTGGTCTATCTTACCGTTACAGCCCTGAAATCACCGCTAAAGATGACAAGGGCCAAGAGATCACGCTACCACTACCAGACATCGCTGAATTCTCTGGTTTCCACAAAATTGAAGATACTAAGTTCGCAGTTCACTACTCTGTACAATGGATCGGCTGGGGTGACTTCGACCAGATCGAATTCCAGAACCTATCTCAAGGTGCGATCAAAGGCGCTTACAATAAAGAATACAAATGGCAAGATGGCTGGCACTACGCAATTGGTGGTACTTACTACCTAAACGATACATGGACACTACGTACCGGTTACATGTATGACACCAGTGCACAAGATGAACTGACGTCTATTTCTGTACCAGATTCTGACCGTCAGTGGTTCTCTGCTGGTTTCACTTACCATATTGACACCGCTTCAAACGTAGACTTCGGCTTTACATACTTGTTAGGTGACGATGTGAGAGTTTCAGAAAACTCTTCAAAGACACCACTAACAGCGACGACACATGCTGATGCAATCCTATTAGGTCTTCAGTACAGCCGCAGCTTCTAATATAAAGTTAGCTATAATCCCAAAGGGTCGCATTGTGCGACCCTTTTTTGTTTTCCTAAACCACTGACCAACCTAAATTTAAGCTTACAACTGTAGCCTGCAGAGCAAATATACAGCTACAGGTGTACGCTCAAACTTCGCAACACAGCCGAAACATTTAGATGATTTCTCTAATAATTAAACACATTTGCTCATTTAATCCCTAAAACACTGTTTTATTCGAATTTCATTTTTAAAGTAATAACTCTAAAAGTAGAATCACGCCACTAAATACTTATGATTCAGTGAACATAATAATGAAAATAAATAAAACTCTTCTATCTTCTGCAGTGGCAGTTGGATTACTTTCGACTTCTACCGTAACTAACGCGGCAGGTTTTCAACTAGCAGAATACTCAGCAACAGGTTTAGGCCGTGCTTACGCTGGTGAAGCAGCAATGGCTGACGGTGCAGACGCGCAATGGCGTAACCCTGCTATGCTGACTTACCTAGAAGGCACACAGGTTTCTGTGGGTGGTATCTACGTTGACCCAAATATTGATATTGAAGGGACTTCTACAACTCCTCGCGGAAAAACAACATCTAACTCTAGTGACTTCGCGCACAGTGCTTTTATTCCAAATTTTTATGCTTCTCATAAGTACAATGACAAATTTGCGTTGGGTTTTGCTGCAGGCACAAACTACGGTATGGCAACGGACCTGGGTAAAGACTTTGGTGGTGCAAACCATGGTAACGAAGCAAGTGTGACTACTATGGAGCTGAACTTGAACGCTGCATACCAGGTACTAGAGAGTGTTTCTATTGGTGGTGGCGTACGTTACATCATGGCTGAAGGTAGCTTTGGTGCAGTATCAACTAAAAACTCTCTTATTCCAGTGAAGTCTGGTACCTCTTTGAAATACATGGAAGGTGATGACACGGCATGGGGTTGGCAAGTTGGTACCGCTTGGGACATTAATGAAGACAACCGCCTTGGCTTTACCTACAAATCAGAAGTTGACCTGACTTTAGAAGGCTATGCAAAAGGCTTTGGTTTCAACCCAACAAAACCAGAAGCACACAAAAGTGGTTCAATGGACCTCGCTCTTCCGGCAACAGCTGAACTTGCTAGCTTCCACCAGCTGACAGACACTGTAGCGGTTCACGCAAGTATTAACTGGACGAACTGGAGCAGCTTTAAAGAGCTTGTTGCTGATTTCCCTGGCGAAAAAAGCGTAGAGATCAAGCAAGAGAACTGGGAAGACAACTACCGTTTTGCAATCGGTACGACTTACCAAATGACCCCTAAACTAGCACTGCGTTCTGGTATTGCCTACGATACTTCAGCGGTAAGCGAAGAGCACCGTACTGCGACGATCCCAGAAACAGACCGCACTTGGTTAAGTATTGGTGCGGGCTACCAATGGTCAGATCAGCTAACTCTGGATGCTGGCTTCACTTACATTCTAGCGAAAGACGCGAAAATGCATGAAAAAGATCCAAAAGCAGATTACTTTGGTGGTAGCTTCGAAGGCGAAGTGACAGGCAGCATCTGGTTAGTCGGTATCCAAGCCAACTACCGCTTCTAGGCTAGTTACCTAATTATCTACTTACCGAAAGGTAGAAAAGTAGACAGCATTAAAAAGGCTCGATGTTGAATTAACATCGAGCCTTTCTCTTATCTGCTTATTTAAGCTTTGTATTTAGTAATCTTCGAGATACTCATCAATGAAATCTTCTTCCTCAAGATCAACCTCTTCTGGCTCGATCTCAGCTTTAAAATCTTGACGTTGGATGTAAATATCACGAGTCAAAGCATATGGATCTGGAGAGTCATCTAATAAGGCTTCTTGCGAGGCCAACTGAGCACGTGTTTCCATACCTTCAAAGGCCCACTTCCCTAACTTTGCCCAGAAGGTAAACAGAGACAAAGGTACGTATAAGCTATCCACTTGCTCTGTAACTTGTCGAGTCGTCACAGGGCCATATCCCGGCAGCATAAAATACGGTCCATTCCCTACCCCATAATGACCAATCGCATCAGAAAACGACTTTTCGTCATATTTGGTGATCCCCGCTTCGCTAGCAATATCAATCAGACCAAGAAGACCAAAGGTAGAGTTAATCCAAAAACGATTGAAATGATCGAGCGCTTTCCCACCATTCCCCATAATGAGATTGTTGAGCATACTTGATGGCTCATCTAAGTTGGCTAAAAAATTGGAAATACCAGAGCGAATTGGTACAGGGGTATAGTCAACATAGGCAAGAGAAACAGGTCGAACCAAATAAGGATCGAGATACTCGTAGTTGATATCCCACATCGCCCGGTTGAAACCTTCAAAAGGGTCGTTCGGATGGGACTCTTCGACATATTCAGAGGTTTCGAGGTTATCACCGCCATTGCTTTCATCTGGTACGCTCGAACAACCTACCGTTAAGCTTGCGATGAAGAGTAAACTCGAAAGTCTTAAAACACTGATAGACATATCACCTTTTCCATAAGGAATAATAAAAAAGGCCAGCAATCGCTGGCCTCAATTGGTTGCGTAAGTCTATACCGTTTTTTAATAAATCGGAATAGCTAACGCCTATGCAAAGTAATGATTAATATTGCTTATTGATATCAATGGTAACTGGGGCACCCAGTTCAACCACTTCACTTTCACCGAACCAATCACCGTCTCGAGTTGAAACGTTACCATCTGTATCAAGCCTAGCTCTAACCATTAGAGTTTCAAGGCTGGACAGTTTCTGTCCTTCCAACATGCTGTTGCCATCATCAAGAACGACAGTACGAGGGAAAGTTCCTAGCGGATAACGAGCCGCAGCAATCGGCATTGGTGAGCCGTCTGCTCTGTGCACTGATACAACTAACACTGAACTAGGGGCAGCATTCACATCACCAGATAACTCAAGCGTTACAGCAACAGTTTTACCTTGGTCAACGCCCATAGCATTGCCCATTTTCTTCTGTGCACTTTCAATACTGCGCGACAACATTTCATAGCGACTGTCTTGTGGACCAATCATCTGTTGCATGATGCTCCAGTACTTAACAGCACCTGGGTAGTCTTGACGCTCAAACGCATCAAACGCTAGCAACGAGAACACACGAAGATCAACATAGTCGTTTTGAATCAAACGGCTCAAAATTAAACGAGCTTGGTTTTGATCCGCATCATCAGGTGAAAGCATCAATGCTTGTGCATAACCTAGCTGAACATCTTCATTCTTTGGCTCAAGCTTGTAAGCTCTTTGCATCGAATCTTTCGCAGTTTCCGCGTCGCGGTTAGCCAATGCAATACGACCTAATAGTAACCAACCTGTCGAATCTTTTGGTTGATAGTGCAGACGAGTACGAAGTGCCAGAGTCAAATCTTCTAGTTCATCATCCGTTAATGCACCACCTTCCGATGACATTAGCTTTTTAGACAACTCAGGAAGGTTTGAACTCACTTCTTGCCAGTGTTGGACTTTATCCAGAGCACCAAACTGAAAGTACATACCATATGTAACAACCACGACTAGGACAATAGATGGTACTACGACGCCCAATGTTGAGATTTGGGTCTTCTTCATCTCTTTCTGCGCAGGTACATCATCAAGTAGAGACTGTTTCAAATCAGCGATCAGCTCTTGTTGGTTATCAACAAGGCCTTCTTCTGCTTCTACTTCGAGCTCAACGAGACGATCTTTATAGAATGCTTTGTTCAACTCGTCGCGAAGCATTTCATCATTGTTCGCCTTCTTATTTATGAAGGGCAGAACAATTAAGAAAATAGCTGCTAGCGAAAGGATAATGGTAGAAATCCAAAATAGAGTCATTACTTCTTATCTCCGTCGTTCTCTTCATCGAGTAACGCTTTTAAACGAGCTTCTTTGTCTGCATCCCAGTCTTTATCTGACTCTACTGCTTTCGACTTTGACTTTCGGCTTCGTAAAATGATCAAACCGAAACCAAACACGACTACCGCAAACGGACCAACCCAAAGGATTGATGTGGCTAATGTGAGTGGTGGGTTGTAAGTAACAAAGTTACCGTAGCGAGCAATCATGTAATCAATGATGTCTTGCTTCGACTTGCCATCTTTTGTCATTTCATACACTTTTTGGCGTAAATCAACCGCAAGCTCTGCGTTCGAATCACCAATGGTGTTGTTCTGACATTTAGGGCAACGCAGCGTGTTGCTTAGCTCTTTGAACTGCTGCTCTTGATCAACGGTATCAAATTCATGAAATTCGATAGGCGCAGCAGAAACAGTCGCCGAAATAGCAAATGTAGCGAATAGAGCAATCAGTGTCTTCTTAATCATTTCGCTTCCTCCAACAACTCTTGGTACATCGGCTCAAGCGTCGATGCCCAGTTAGTTGGGTTCACGTCACCAACATGGCGATAACGAACTACGCCGTTAGCATCAATGAGGAAAGTCTCTGGAGCGCCATACACACCAAGGTCAAGACCTAGCATGCCGTTACCATCGAACAGGCTGATCAAGTATGGATTGCCCAGCTCTTTTAACCAACCTACCGCTTTATTGCGATCATCTTTGTAGTTAAGGCCAATAATCTTAACGCCTTGACCCGCTAACTTATTCAAGTAAGAGTGCTCTGCATAACAAGTAGGACACCAAGTCGCCCACACATTTAGAAGCAGTGGCTCACCTTTAAAGATAGCTTGATCATGGAACTTACCCGGTTGCTCTAAGTCTTCTAAACCGAACTCAGGTACTGGCTTACCAATCAATACCGATTCAAGTTTAGTCGGGTCATCACCCGACTGGTTACGCATCAATTGAGTCGCAAAGATTCCAACTAGAACCATGAACGCAATCAATGGAATGAATAAAATCTTCTTGTTCATTCGAATTAAGCCTCCTGCTCTTTAGTAGACTTTTTCGTTGGCTTACGGAAGCGGTAACGACGGTCACTGATAGCAATAACACCACCAATCGACATAATCAGAGAACCAGCCCAGATCCAACGTACAAATGGTTTGTAGTAGATACGCACAGCCCAAGATTTATTGTCGTCTAAACGCTCACCCATTGCGATGTAAAGGTCGCGCGTTACGCCACGATCAATCGCCGCTTCTGTCATCATCGACTTAGCGGTTGTGTAAAAACGTTTTTCAGCGTGAAGCGTGTTGATGTATTTGCCTTCTTTGGTAATTTCAAAGTCAGCAATGTAACCATCGTAGTTAGGGCCATCTTTGTCACGAACTCCTGTAAACAGGAAGCTGTACTCTTCAAGTTGGTAGCTTTCACCTGGTGCTAAGCGTACGTCACGTTCGATGCTGTAGTTTTGCACCATCGCTATACCAATCACTGTCACGGCCAAACCAATGTGACCACACATCATCGCCCAGTGGCTACGAGGTAGTTTAGTCAGGCCTTTCAGGAATGTATGACGGTGTGTCGCACGTTCATGAAGCTCAAAGCCATGCATGAAGATAATCCAGAATGCCATTACCCAACCAGCAAAAGCGGTACCGCTGAAACGGTCAGCCAGCATCGTAACCATTAGCGCACTTAAGCCCAGTGAGAATACACCTGAGATCAGCATAGGTTTAACGAGCTTAGATAGGTTGTCACGTTTCCAACGGATCAGTGGACCGATACCTAATAGGAACGAGAACGGGATCATTAACCAGAAGAACAACATATCAAAGAATGGTGCACCGATAGATACCGAGCCCAAGCCTAACTGTTTATGAACTAATGGCAGCAAGGTACCAACTAACACAACCACAAGTGCAGCAATCAATAGGATGTTGTTGCCGAGTAGCGCGTTTTCACGAGAAACCAAATCGAAGTTACCACGTACACGAACCGATGCGCCTTTAACAGCAAACAACAACAGTGAACCACCGATAACGAACACTAAGAAACCTAGAATAAACATACCACGGGCAGGATCCGACGCGAATGCGTGAACCGATACCAAGATGCCCGAACGAACTAAGAATGTACCTAGTAAGCTTAGTGAGAATGCAGAGATAGCCAGCAAGACTGTCCAAGCTTTAAATGTGCCACGCTTTTCGGTTACCGCTAGTGAGTGCATTAGAGCAGTACCAGCTAACCAAGGCATGAATGAAGCGTTTTCTACTGGATCCCAGAACCACCAGCCACCCCAGCCAAGTTCGTAGTAAGCCCACCATGAACCAAGTGCGATACCTACTGTTAGGAATAACCAAGCAGCGATTGTCCAAGGACGAGACCAACGAGCCCATGCCGTATCTAAACGACCGCTCATTAGAGAAGCGATTGCAAAAGAGAACGCTACCGAGAAACCTACATAACCCATGTAAAGCATTGGCGGGTGAATAATCAAACCCGGATCTTGCAGTAGTGGGTTCAAGTCACGGCCATCAACAGGGAAGAAAGGCAATGTACGTAAAAACGGGTTAGACGTTACGATAATGAACAGCAAGAAGCCGACAGTAATTAAACCCATAATCGCCAGTACGCGAGCCACAGACTCTTGAGGCATACCACGACTAAACGTTGCAACTGCTACCGTCCAACCCGCTTGGATTAGAACCCAAAGCAGTAGTGAGCCTTCATGAGCCCCCCAAACCGCGGTAATTCGGTAGTACCAAGGTAGTTGGCTATTCGAGTTACTTGCTACGTATTGAATCGTAAAATCATTTGTGTAGAACGCGTAACACAAGATAAAGAACGAAATCGCTAGGAATCCGAACATACCCCACGACAGCGGTCGTGCACTGTTCATCAATAATGTGTTATTTCGAGCGGCTCCATACAGTGGGAGCACGCTTAGCAGCAGTGCAAGTCCCAAAGACAGGATCATCGCAAAATGGCCGATCTCGGCTATCATTGAGCATTTCCTTCTTTTTGTTCAGTCGTGTATTGCAAAGGCTCATGAGTTTTCTTCATTGCTTCAGCAACTTCAGAAGGCATATATTCTTCATCGTGCTTTGCCAACACCTCAAACGCTTCAATTGTCGTTGCATCCTTAAGGACACCTTGAGCAACAATACCTTGGCCTTCACGGAAAAGATCAGGAAGGATGCCATCATATAGAATCGTCACTTTAGGGCCTACATCAGCCAAATCGAAGCTAACACGCAATGATTCATTGTCACGGCTTACAGAGCCGACTACAACCATGCCACCAATACGTAAGCGTTGACCCACTTCAGGTTTTTTACCATCTTTGCCGTTGACGAGCTCGGTTGGTGTATAGAACAGATCCATGTTCTGGTTAAGTGCATAAACCATCAATCCAACAGTTGCACTGATACCAAAAAAGATCGCTAAGATAATGCCTAGCCTCTTTTTGCGTCTTGGGTTCATAGAGTGTTCTCCATATTTTTTGCTGCATCAATACGAGCTTGACGGTCAATCTTAGCTTGTACTTCATTTAATAATTGCTTACCACGACGAACGCTTACGACCAGTAAAATGATCATCGCGAGGAATGTGATTCCAAATGCACTCCATACATATGAGGCGTAGCCACCCATGGCAAAGAAATCACTCAGAGATTCAAAATACATAATTACCTACCCTACTACGCTTTATTAGCCGCTAGCTTGCGAACCCATGGACGGTGACTCTCTTTACTGATGATTTCGTTTCTAAAACGAACCATAGTCACGGCACCAAAGAAAAAGGCAAAACCGAAGATGTTAAGAAGAAGCGGCCATAGCATGTCACTTGAAATAGAAGGCTTATCAAACTTAGTAATTGTTGCGCCTTGGTGGAGTGTGTTCCACCACTCTACTGAAAAGTGAATGATAGGTAGGTTGATGACACCAACGATGGCCAAAATACCGGCTGCTTTTGCTGCGGTTTTTTGGTCGTCAAACGCATGGTGCAGTGCAATAACACCTAAATATAGGAATAGAAGAATCAGCTCTGAGGTTAAACGTGCATCCCAAACCCACCAAGCACCCCACATTGGTTTACCCCAAACAGCGCCAGTTAGTAACGCAATAAAGGTAAATACAGCACCGATAGGCGCCATAGCCAACGCAGCCATGTCTGACAGCCTTACCTGCCATACCAAACCGATAAAGGCGGCAATTGCCATCGACATGTATACACCCATAGACCAAATTGCAGACGGAACATGGATATAGATAATTCGGAAGCTATCGCCTTGCTGGTAATCAGAAGGGGCAAATGCAAGCCCCCATACAGTACCGGCGGATAGACACAATAGCGCTAGGATCGAAAACCATGGCAGAAGTTTACCAGCAAGCTGATAAGAGGTTTCTGCTTTGGCGTAGGGATGGAGCCATTTCCACATGTTGTAATCTCACTCTTACTTCATATTGCTTACAGCTATCACAGCTATAATTATTATAATTTATTTGGCTTACAGCTTCTTTCAGTGACTCTAGGAGTTTGAAGGCTTTAAATAGTTCACTTTGAACATGCAAAGTGCTAGTGAGTGCGTAGTTAATCTTAACCAGGTAATTAACTAGTTAACACTCACTCTCAGTGCTGCACTGATGGCAAATGGGGTGAGCGTCATCGCGCCCATTAACATTGCCCCTAACACCGCTAATTGTCCGTTATACGCAACGCCTAACGCTGCGGCATCAATCGCTGATGTAGCAAATATAAGAATTGGGATATACAACGGCAAAATAAGCAGACTTAACAGCACACCACCTTTTTGTAACCCAACCGTTAAAGCCACACCAATCGCACCAATAAAGCTTAATGCAGGCGTACCGACCGATAACGTTAAGACTACCGATAACCAAGTATCGAAATCCAAGGACAGCAGTACCGCCAACAACGGACTGATCAAAATTAATGGTAACCCTGTCAATAACCAGTGCGCTATGACCTTGGACAAGACTACCAACTGCAACGGGATGGGCATCAACATCATCTGCTCAAGCGCGCCATCTTGAAAATCATCACGAAACAAACGCTCTAAAGAGAGCAATGCAGAAAGCAAAGCCGCTACCCAAACAATACCTGCAGCAATACGTGCAAGTAGGTTTGGTTCAGGGCCGATACTCAATGGGAAAAGGGTGATGACAATAATAAAAAACCACAGAGGGTTAAAGATATCGGCTTGGCGACGAAATGCGATCAATAGCTCACGTCGGATGATCGTTGTCATTGAAGAGATCATATTACTCACCCAACTTTATTTTTCTTAGTTTCGGGCTATCAGCAAACATATCTTGGTGTGTGGTTAATAACACAATGCCACCGTTATCTGCATGCTGAGAAAAAAGAGACTCCAAAACCTTAACACCCTGCTTGTCTATTGCAGTCAGCGGTTCGTCTAGAATCCATAACATTTGCTTACTCAACCAAAGACGAGCCAATGCCACACGGCGCTGTTGCCCCGCTGAAAGTTGCCCTGCTGGTACGTCTTCTCTACCAGCAAGCCCCACTTGAGCCAATGCATTGTAAAGTTCTTCCTTACTCGTTCCACTGCTGTGAATCGATTGATAGAAGCTCAGATTTTCATAGGCACTGAGCTCGCGTTTCACGCCAGTCTGGTGACCAAGAAAAAGCAAATTTTGGTGATACATATCTCGATTCGACTCAATAGATTCACCATCCCAAGAGATAGTGCCGTCATCGCGGTCGCCTAGCCCAGAGATAATCCTAAGGAGTGTCGTTTTCCCAGTACCGTTACGACCTTCAACTTGAACCAGTTCGCCGGGTTTCAATTGAAAAGACAACGATTCAAACAGAACCCTGTCGTCACGAATAGCAGTTAAATTTGAGACTTCTAGCATAGGTAAATTTAGTCGAGTAATGAGAGGGCTATAGTAGCACACCAATAAGGTGACAAAACAGGACTAGGCGTTTTCGAAAGAACAAACTCCGTAAGAAACTGTTACCACCGCATCACAATTTACACATTTTCATCAACAAACAAGATATTGCATTAGATACAAACACTTATAAACATCGTTCTATATAGGTATAACAGGCACAAAAAAAGAAGCCGAAGCTTCTTTTAAGAGGTGTGCGTGATGAACATCAATTGCACATTACGCAGTAAGCGCTAAATTTAACGATGTCGAGTCGGGTCTCTACGATCACGAGAGGATGCAGGTTGTTCATCATACGATGAAGGATTACTTCTTAACGAAGGGATTTTTTCCTTACCTGCGAGCTTATTCTGCAGAGACATCATCAGCTCAGCTTCTGCCTTAGGTAATTCACACTCTTCGATCAGTTCGTTTATCCCAGCCCCAAGCTGAACCATTTTAGTTGCACGTGTATACAAACGCCCATCGGTGTCCGCATGTTCCAACTCAACAATACGTTCATTCAAGTGTTTTATCAGATCTTGCTGTTCCGTCACTTTCTGACCAAGGCCAACCACAACAGAGCGAACTTCAAGTAATTGCTTACTCGATTTTTGAAGCTCTTTATCCAAGTTACGAACTTGCAGGCGTGACGTATCGATCTGCTTTTGAATTGCACTTTTTACTTTGCTAATCAAAATCACGATGAATAACGTAAAAACCCCAACTCCGACTATCAGAGCAATAGGGTTTAAAGGAAGCGCTTCAAACATTACAGGTGAGCCATCTCATCCCATTCGTCTTCACTTAACAGCTTGTTCAGATCGACTAAGATAAGAAGCTTGCCATCACGGTTACTAACACCTTGGATGAACTTAGCACTTTCATCAGTACCAACACTTGGTGTCGTGTCGATCTCAGAAGAACGCAGGTAAACAACTTCAGCAACACTATCTACTAAAATGCCAATAACTTGACGCTCAGACTCAATAACGATAATGCGTGTGTTATCTGTGATTTCACCTTGCATCAAACCAAAACGAGAACGAGTGTCAATAACAGTAACAACGTTACCACGCAGGTTGATAATACCTAAAACGTAGTCTGGAGCACCCGGTACTGGAGCAATCTCGCTGTAACGCAATACTTCACGTACTTGCATTACATTGATGCCGTAAGTTTCTTCTTCTAGTTGAAATGTCACCCATTGAAGTACTTCATCATTTGTTTGATCTTTTCTTACTTCAACTTCACTCATATGAGACATAGATAATCCTCTTGCCGTCGTTACCGACCACTGTTGTTAACTTGATGCTTATATTGTACCAATCGTAGTACTAGCCCAATGCTTTTACGTCTAGCCCTGCATTTAGCATGGCGGTTAATGCTTCAACATGGATCAAAGCACACATTTTTTCTTTTACCATACCAGCGAGCCATGGCCGTTTCCCTGCCGTTTCTCGCCAGCGTACTTTATCTGTATTAAGCAGTTCGGTACCTTTAAGCTCTGTGCTCGCAAGCCCCCATAAGCTTTCGCCAAGCATGACTATATATTGATAATTATCTTTATAATCATCACATAATAGCTTTTCAGGCATCACCCATTTGGCGGTATCAACCACGTCTAGCTTACTATCTCGATTAGTTTGCAACCCCAAATACCAAGCAGGTTTGCCAATAATATGACTTAACTCTTCAAGGCGATGAATACCCCCGAGCTCATCAAGTGGCACAGCAAACGTCACACCGTTCACATCAAAATACAGCACTTGAAAATCTTCAGTTCTAGCCGTCGTTTCCCATGATGTAAACTGACCGGCTCCACCAGCTTGAGTTTCAAGTTCGGTAAATGGCTCAATTTGAGGAGATTCAAGATCGGGTTCAGTAGCCTTAACTTCTACTTGCTCCGTCTCCAGCGATTCAGCTTGTAACTCTTCAATTTGCTGCGATTCAACAGGTGGCTCTACAGCAATTGATAAATCAGGTTCTGGAAGATCCCAATCTTGAATTTCAGGATCTACAGACACTTGAACAGACTCTACTGCAGCGTCAAACATTTGCATGTCTGCCTGCTGAGCAATTTGCTGTGTGTTCCGATCCATCAACTCATCTAGATTCAGCTCATCGACAACATTAGTCGCTTCTAAACGACTCAGAAGTTTCTGAACATCCTCAAGATTCGGCACTTCAAATTCTGCAGCGCGTATTTCGGCGTAGCTTGAATAATGACTAGTCGTCAATTGTGGCTCTGGCTCTGGCTCTGGCTCTGGCTCTGGCTCTGGCTCTGGCTCTGGCTCTGGCTCTGGCTCTGGCTCTGGCTCTGGCTCTGGCTCTGGCTCTGGCTCTTTAGTTTGTGATTCGTCGCTAGAC
>NZ_JBFRKT010000001.1:0-75106 GCF_041469545.1 Vibrio sp. 10N.286.49.C3 | reverse complement strand
AATTACGCAACAAAGCCGAGTAGATATCGCAGATTTGAACTGTATTGGAGATGCTTTTGAAAAAGTCATTAATTGTACTGGCGTTAGTTACTACATCTTGTTTCGCTGTTGATGATGAAGACCCTTGTAACGTTGAAGGTGGAGGGGTTACTGCGGGTTATCTGTGTGTCGAAGAGAAAATGAAAGTAGCAAATATCGATCTCAATAAAACATATCAAGAAGCCATTATGCGAATAGTCGAGGAAGAAACCGAATTGCAAAAAATCGAGTTTCACATCGATCTAGAAGGACCTTTCCGAAGAGCTCAACAAGCTTGGTTGAAATACAGAGACGCAGATTGTGAATTTATAGGTCAAGCGTATACGCCTTCCGTTTGGGCCGGGGTTCAAATCGAAGAGTGTAAGCTAAGAATGATTTTAGAGCGTATCGAGTATTTTGAAGGTACCTATTCAGTTCCAGATTGAAGAAGCTTAAACTTGATTCTGGGTAATTAAGTTGGGGTTCATAGAAGCGATGTACCAAGAACCGAAAATAGAATTGGAATGTGAGAAAGAAAATTAAGTGTATGCAATTTCGAGTTATTTTATTGTTGTGCCTAGCGATAGTGGGGTGTTCATCTAATCAAGAGCTAACACCTGATCCGACAACTATCACGCTTTTTTATGGTGAGACGTCGATCTCGGCGGGTGTGTTAGAAGATAAAACATTTAATTCGGTTCTAGCCGATAGAAGAGAGAGTGTTACTCTCTCGGGCTCACTATCAAAGCAAAACTCAGGTTACTTAGTTGATATCTTAGTGATCAGAGAAAATAGAGCACCACGTTCAAAGCGCCAATTAAACACCTTACTTCTTATGAAGCCGGGAGAATTAGTGGATGTTGGCGGTGTGAACAATGATGTGTTCAGAGTCATTCTAGAGTAACAATCCCGAAGTAATCAATTAATGTGAAATTTTTCTTTACCTCAACCTAACTTCAAGTCTTAAGCTTCTCTTACCCAATAAGAAGGAGCTTATGATGCAAAATAACTACGTAAAAGAACTCGCCGTTAAAACTTACCAAGAAGAACTTCAGAAAGAGTACGTTAAATCTAAAGTTAGACCATTCCACGGCCCGAGTTTTATCGGCGGCGTACTGTTGTCAGTCGTGTTGGTTGGGCTGTTTTAGTCGATGAAGTACGGAATTCTTGCCCTTTTGTCAACTTGCGGCCCCTAGAGTCCTTAAGTCATAATCGTTTATGGTGAGGAGAGGTTTTTAAATTAACCATTGGGAGTATTTGTTATGGATGTATTTTTGCATTTACTTCAAACAAGTGATGCTAGGGCGCTCTTGGAATTTGAAGTAGGCAATAGAGATTGGTTCGAGATGTCTGTACCACCACGGGAAGAAAGTTTTTATTCACTTTCAGGTGTAGAGAAGCAGATTGCTAGTTTTTTAGCGGAATATGAAAGTGATGAGATGATTCCTATGTTGATAAAAGATGAACAAGGGATTATCTGCGGTAGGATTAATGTACGTGATATCGACCAGAACGCTGGAAGTGGGGAGCTAGGTTATCGAGTAGGTCGACCCTTTGCTTCAAAAGGCATTGCGTCTAACGCGGTGAGGAAGTTACTTATCTATTTGGCGGAGCACTCTTCCCTTAAATATGTAGATGCCTATGCGTTAGTGGGTAATGTTGGCTCCAACAAAATTTTATCTAAGGCCGGTTTTGGCTTAGTTGAGCGTGTAGAGAATTACGCGTTATTCAAAGGGCAAAATCAAGACGCTAATCATTATCGTAAGGTGCTAGCCTGAGTAGGTGAGTATCAGTGCCTTATTCATTAGAAGCTGGCAGCGTCCTTCTAGCCAGCTTATAGTTTTATGTTGCTTAAAGAAGATCTTTAGGTTTACGGCTATTTCAACATTTACAGTGACTTCTGAGGTTTGTTACGTTCGATTACGCTAATAGCGATAGTGCTGTTTAGCAGGTACTACGAGCTTTCTAATTTTTGTTTTCAATGTTAGGAATTTGGATTAGATTACGCTGATGTGCACCCTAATTATAAGAAGAGTATAACCTGTGAAAATTCATAGAATTAATCCGACCAAGCGTTGGTCTGATGTGACTGTGTTTAACGGTATTGCAAGCTTTGTTGAAGTACCAGAGACGGATACAACGGCAGGAATTAAGAATCAGGTTCAGCAAATCTTCGAACAAGCTGAAGAAATGATGAGTTTGGTAGACAGCGATAAATCTCGTGTATTGTCAGTGACTATTTACCTAACGGATTTCGCTAACTTTGATGCACTCAATGAAGTGTGGGAAGAGTGGTTCCCTGAAGGCTGCGCGCCAAGCCGTGCGTGCGTGAAAGCAGAACTCGCTAACCCTGAACTATTGGTTGAGATGTCATTCAGGGTTGCTGCTGGTGAAAAGTTTCAATAAGCCGAAATCTCGGTAGATACAAGCGCTAGTAGACATAACTATTAATAAAGTCGACAGCGAACAGATAAAAAAAGCCACTCAGGTGAATCACTTGAGTGGCTTTTTAGTGTTCTACGCTATCCGAAACTAAATCGGATTAGGTATTAAGCGAGACCTTGATCTCTTGCCATCTGCTTCGCGATCTTCGGTGCATGCCATAGACATGGCAGCAAGATAAACGAAACAGGAACGGCAGTGATCACAATGAACGACTGCAGAGCTGAGATGCCGCCAGAGCCCATTGAGATAAGCGCGATAGCCACTGCCCCCATAATGACGCCCCAGAACGTTCTAACTGCTGAGTTAGGTTCTGTAGTACCAGTCATTACTACACTGATGGTGTAGGTCATTGAGTCACCTGTGGTCACAATGAACGTGGTCGTCAGGATAAGGAACAGGATTGCAATCAGAGTCGGGAACGGTAGTTGCGAAGTAATAGCCAGTAGTACAGCTGGAAGGTTGAAACCTTCGAATGCGCTAGATATTACGCCTGGGTTCTCTAATTCAAACGCTAAGCCACTACCACCAACAATGCTGAACCAAAAACAAGTCACAAGCGGTGCAACGATGCTGATAGAAACGATCATTTGGCGAATAGTTCGGCCACGTGAGATACGAGCAATGAAGATCGCCATCATTGGGCCATAACCTAAGAACCAACCCCAGAAGAATACAGTCCAGCCACCTAGCCACGCAGTATCTTGGCGGTATAGCGCCATTGGGATAAAGTTGTCGACCATTTCACCGATGCCTTGTAGGTAACCATCAATGATAAAGCTGGTTGGGCCAACAAGGAGAATGTAAACGATTAGGCACACCGATAAGATGATGTTGTAACGGCTTACCAGTTGGATGCCTTTACTTAGACCACTTAATGCCGACAGCGTATACATTGCAATAGCGAATAGAATAACGACACTTTGGGTAGCAAAGCTGTCAGAAATTCCAAACAGCTCGCTCAACGCATAGCTGATCTGTAGGCCAAGGAAGCCGATAGGGCCGATTGTACCTGCGGCTACTGCCACAATGCTGCACGCATCAACGACGTTACCAATCCAACTGTTGATTGCCTTGTCGCCCAGTACTGGGTAAAGCAGGGTGCGTGGCTTAAGAGGAAGGCCTTTTTCGTAGTGCAAGTACATAAGCACAATCGAAGAGAGACCACCTAAGATAGCCCATGCAAGGAAACCCCAGTGCATGAAAGATTGTGATAGTGCATTGAATGCCATCGCTTGAGGGTCTGCGTTGCCATACAGCGGTGGAGCTGAAACAAAGTGAGCAATTGGCTCTGCAGCTGCCCAGAACACGCCACCACCCGCAAGGAGTGTACATAGGACGATAGACATCCATTTAAACGTAGTCATTTCTGGTAGGGCAAGCTTCCCTAAACGAACATGGCCTGTGCGACTTAGTGCAAGCACTAAACCGATAATGAAATTGAGTAGTAGTAGGACTTGCCAGAAAGCACCGAACCATTTAGTTGAGTAACTAAAGCCGATGTTGACAAGTTCGGACAATACGGAGGTGTTGGTGAAAGCAAGGATGACAAAGAGGGTCAGGAAACTGCCACTCAGCCAAAAGACTGGGTTTCCGAGTTCCAGTTTTTCACCCAAAGATTGAGCTCTATTGAAATCGATAGAAGTAGATTCTGCGTTGATGTTTTCGTTGGCGACTTGCGTCAAGTTGGACATTATTTCTTCGCTATATTTGGCTCTTTCAAGCCTATGTATTTCTCCCACATTCGGATAAAAATGTGAGGCTCGTCAAAAAAGCCGCTGATACTAACATATTTGTAATCAAAAAGTGGGCGATTTCATAAAATAATCCCAAATCGCCAACAAATCCCTACTTTTTGGTTAGTTTTGATACGAATTTTTCTCAAACTCAAATCACATTTCTGACTCTTGAGACATTATTTTTTTAGCTTTCCGAAATAAATTAATATTAGTTGTTGGTGCAAAATAAGTGTCGAATCATTGCATGCCATAAACAAATTAATGCGAGTCATTTTATAAATAGTAAATATTTTAGGTGTTTAATTGGCACTGTTACCTACAGTTGTTTTTCGAAGGAATTTAAGTGGCAAAAAAAGTGTCATTTACTTTAAATATCTTAAAACAACAACTTAAGGGACTGCTAACATGCACCTAAATCAAGGAAGAGTGGCCAAAAAGGTTTTTACACTCAGTACTCTCACTGCGTCATGCTTAATGGCTTTCAACAGCTATGCGGCTGTGGATTGCTCAACGTTAGAAGCGTGGGATCCTGCCACGGTTTACACAGGCGGCGATCAAGTTTCACATGACAGCAGCGCGTACTCAGCAAATTACTGGAATCAGAACAACAACCCAAGTCAATTTGAAGGTGACTACGCACAGTGGAAAAAGCTAGATGTGTGTAGCGGCAATGGAGGTGGAGGTACACCAAATGAAGCACCAACGGCTTCGTTAACGACTCCATCTGCCTCTGACATGTTCACTGAAGGCGATAACGTGGTGTTGAGTGCAACGGCGCTAGATTCCGACGGCAGTGTTACTTCGGTTGAATTCTTCATTGATGGAACTTCAGTCGCGGTTGTTACAGCAGCACCTTTCGAAGCGGTTTGGGCTGCAACGTCTGGTAGCCATCAGGTTTCGGTTGTTGCTACAGACAATCAAGGCGCGGCTAGCTTAGCAAGCGCGGTCTCTATTTCTGTCGATTCAGTTACACCTGGAAATGAAGCGCCGACAGTATCGGTTGCGCTTTCTGCATCTTCGGTTGATGTTGGTGGTGTGGTAACGCTTACCGCAACGGCAACAGACAGCGATGGTACGGTTGATAAGGTCGATTTTTATGTGGCAGGTTCTTTAGTCGGAACGGCTGCGACAAGCCCATACACGCTTAACTACACAACCACTCAAGCGGGTTCTTTAGCGGTTTACGCAAAAGCGACTGACAATCAAGGCGCAACGACAGATTCAGCGCTGGCTTCTTTGACGGTGAATGGCGTACCAACGGTGAGCACTTGTCGACCTGATGGCTTGTATCAAACTCAAGGTGTCGATGTTCCTTATTGTACGATTTACGATGATGAAGGCCGTGAGAAAATGGGCGCGGATCACCCACGTCGTGTCATTGGTTACTTCACCAGCTGGCGTGCAGGGGATGACCCACAAGCTGCTTACCTAGTAAATGACATTCCTTGGGAACAACTCACACACATTAACTACGCTTTCGTGAGCATCGGCTCAGATGGCAAAGTAAACGTGGGTGATGTGAACGATCCGAACAACGCAGCGGTTGGTAAAGAGTGGCCGGGCGTGGAAGTTGACCCAGCATTAGGCTTCAAAGGTCACTTCGGTGCATTAGCGACAGCGAAGAAAAAACACGATGTTAAGACTTTAATCTCAATCGGTGGTTGGGCGGAGACCGGTGGCCACTTCGCCACTGATGGTAGCCGAGTGGCTGATGGTGGTTTCTATACCATGACGACCAATGCTGACGGTTCTATTAACCATCAAGGTATCGAAACATTCGCAACTTCAGCGGTTGAAATGCTTCGTAAATACCAGTTCGATGGTCTAGATATCGATTACGAATACCCGACGTCAATGGCGGGCGCAGGCAATCCGTACGATAAAGACTTTATGGAACCACGTCGTCAATACCTATGGGCTTCTTACCAAGTGTTGATGAAAGTGTTGCGTGAGAAGCTTGATGCAGCCTCTGCGCAAGATGGCAATCACTACATGTTAACGATCGCGGCGCCTTCTTCGGGTTACCTACTGCGTGGTATGGAAACATTCGATGTAACCAAATATCTCGATTACGTAAATATCATGTCTTATGACCTTCACGGTGCGTGGAACGATCACGTAGGCCATAACGCTGCGTTGTTTGATACAGGTAAAGATTCAGAGTTAGCACAGTGGAACGTATACGGCACAGCGGCTTACGGCGGTATCGGTTACCTGAATACGGATTGGGCCTACCACTACTTCCGTGGTTCTATGCCAGCAGGTCGTATTAACATCGGTGTGCCTTACTACACACGTGGTTGGCAAGGTGTAACTGGTGGTGAGAATGGTCTTTGGGGCCGAGCAGCACTGCCAAACCAAGCTGAATGTTCAGCAGGTACTGGTGAAGGCGAGAAGAACAACTGTGGCCATGGCGCAATTGGTATCGATAACATGTGGCACGATACTGATCCGAAAGGCAACGAAATGGGTGCAGGTTCAAACCCAATGTGGCATGCGAAGAACTTAGAGAAAGGCATTTGGGGTTCTTATGCAGCAGCTTACAAGCTTGATCCTGTTAACGATCCTTCAGATGTTCTAATGGGGACTTACACGCGTAACTATGACAGCGTGGCTGTTGCTCCTTGGTTGTGGAACGCAGAGAAGGGCGTATTCCTTTCAACGGAAGATAAAGATTCTATCGATGTGAAAGCCGATTACGTTATCGACAAAGAAATCGGTGGCATCATGTTCTGGGAACTAGCAGGGGATTACAACTGTTACGTACTCGATGCGAACGGTAACCGAACTTCTATCGATACAACCGAACAGGCGTGTAATAGCGGAAACGGTGAGTTCCATATGGGTAACACTATGACGAAAGCTATCTACGATAAGTTTAAGTCAGCTACTCCATATGGAAACAAGGTTGCAACGGGTGCTATCCCAACGGAAGCATTAGATATTACTGTCTCTGTAGGTGGCTTCAAAGTCGGTGACCAAAACTATCCAATTAACCCTAAGATCACGTTTACAAACAATACAGGTCAAGCGCTTCCTGGTGGTACTGAGTTCCAGTTCGATATCCCAGTGTCTGCACCTGATAACGCAAAAGATCAATCGGGCGGTGGTTTGTCTGTGATTGCTTCTGGTCACACTCGTGCCAATAATATTGGTGGTCTAGATGGTCCGATGCACAGAGTAGCGTTTACGTTACCTGCATGGAAAGAGCTCCCTGCTGGTGGTGTGTATGAACTCGATATGGTTTATTACTTGCCAATTTCTGGCCCTGCAAACTATACAGTGAATGTGAATAGTGTCGATTATGCATTTAGCTTTGAGCAGCCGGATCTACCACTGGGTGATATCAGTACTGGTGGCGGTAATCCTGGTGATGGCGGTACCAACCCAGGTACATGCGATACTGCGGGTTTAGCTGTATATCCCGACTTACCTCAGAAAGATTGGGCGGGTAACCCAAGCCACGCAAACACGGGCGACCAAGTGGTTCATAACGGTAGTGTTTACCAAGCAAACTGGTGGACAAGTGCCGAGCCGGGTAGTGACGGCAGTTGGACCAAAGTGTGCTCTTAATTTAATGCTAAGCAATGTATTTATAGACAATAGAGCGTAGTAATAAGTAATAAATGCGAATGCTTTTAAGTCGATTTATCAGGACTTTAGTATAAATTAAGTTATCAATTTAAACGTAAAATCAAAACGCCGAACTGAATCCAGTTCGGCGTTTTTGCTATAAGTCACAGATTGCACATGAAGAGCGCCATTAATATCGACTATCGTTCAGTAAAATAGATAAATATGATATAAAACAATCTACTTATAAAAACAATAGCGTTACCTAAAATTTAAAAGCTATGAGGTAATTTTGAAAGTAAGACGTAAGTATATCCTCAACTTTTCCATCGTGTTGGCCCTCGTATCTTTGGTCCTCTCTGCTATTCAATTTAACCGAACCAAAGAATCACTTTTAGAGTCTAATCAATTCTTCTTCCGTACTATTGTAAACGCAAGCTACGACATCGTAGATACTACCGTTAACGAAGCTATTAAAACCTATCTCAAAGGTGTGACTGATACTGTCGCTTCTCACACACTAGGTGTCACTCCAGAACAAGAAGTAAAAGAAGTCATCCGAATTGCTAACGAATTGGTGATTGGAGAGTCAGGTTATATCTATTTGATGTCACCACAAGGTGTCCACCTGTATCATCCGTTTTTACAAGGGCAAAATCGCGCGCATTTAACCCATATTCAAACGCAACTGACCTCAAAGTCTGGAATGACTCAGTATTCTCATGCTAATCCACATGAAGTCGGCAAGCGTGCGAAGGTCGCGTATTCAGTGAGGCTACCGAGTGGTAATACATTGGTGGCGACCACTTATAAAGATGAACTCATGTACTTGGTTGATCTCGAAGCGCTTAAAGATAAACTAAGGAAGTATTCATATGGCGATAGCGGTTATGTATATATCGTTGATTTACAAGGCGAGCTAGTCCTCCGACCCAATTTTGAACACGAACACTTGAAAGCCTTAATTGGTTATTCATCAGAGTTGCTCATCGATAAGGTCGTTGCTGAGTCTGAAGGGCATTTTAGTTACTCAATTTCAGATGACAACGGTACGACAAACAAAAACATTTTCTATAAGTTCTACCCATATCTGAATTGGATCATTTCTGCTGGAGTTTTGGAGCAAGAGCTCAATAAGAACCACAGTTTATTGCTAGTAAGTTTGATGACCTTAATCATAAGTTTGCTTAGCATCATTGTTGTTCTGGTGCTTTACCTGCGGCACCGTCATTTAAAGATCTTAGATGTAGCTAACTTAGATTATCTTACGGGGTTGAGTAATCGGCGGGACTTTATTTCTCAGGTTAAGATGAGAATTTTAGAGTGTTCTCCTTATCCGTTAAAAGGTGTTGGTATCATTCTTCTAGATATTGACCATTTTAAATCGGTAAACGATCTACACGGGCATAATGAAGGCGATAGAGTGATCTGTGCCGTTGCAAAAGTATTGAAGCAATTTGCAAATGAAAATCGTCTAATTGCTCGCTATGGCGGTGAGGAATTTATCTTTGTGACTTTTGATTGCAATGAATATCAATTGTACGAGTTGTCGGAAGAGCTTAGGCGTAGCGTCGAAAAAATTGAGGGGTTAGTGTTACCTGTAACGGTCAGTGTTGGGTGTCGCTATGCAAATGCACTGTTCCACATAGAAGGCACGATAGACCAAGCTGACAAAGCACTTTATCAAGCGAAAAAGAATGGACACAATAACACACAGGTATACAGAGAGAGTCAATATCGTATTGTCTGTCATTGAAGTTTTCTAAAACTGATAAGCATGAAAAAGCCCAAATAGAACGTTCTATTTGGGCTTTTTTAGAATTGTTTGAAAGTGCTAGCCGTTAATTTAAGCTTTTGCTGCTTTCATCGCTTCATTTTTTTTTTCCTTTTGCATTTTTGCAAGGAAGTAGATGTTCACACAAGCGATGAAACCGTTGGTTGCAACCACTGGCCATGCATCAATCATAACGCCGTATGCTGTGAATAGAGTACAGCCAACAAAGTTAAGGACACGCAGACGCACGATATCTTTCATTGTTAATGAAATTGCGACCATAATAGATGCCGCGTAACCTAAAATTTCAACCATATTGAATTCCATTGTGTGACCCTCTTAAATTTGCCGATGCTTTATCGGTACCAATTCTTCTCTTCATGAGATGATTGAGGAAGCTCCGTGCCCCGAATGGTTTGGTTATGTTTAACTAAGTTTACTATACCGAGTCTATTTCTGTGGTTAAACCCCCAAAATGAGTAGAAGTGAAGGTTAGCGATTACGCAAACGTTTAATGATCTTTCTATTAATATAATTACTGTTTATGTTGAAGGTCAAATTGATAATTATTCTTGTATAGGAAAGGAAGCCGCGAATGATAAAACGATTCATATGTGCAACAAAAGGCGTAAATAAAGTCGCGTTGTTGGCTTTGATAGCGATTGGACTGACAGCGTGTACAACCAATGAAACGACTCCAACTCACAATTATGGCGTGGTGACCAGTGGTGACTTTGATTTCATGAAGCATGGGGTAGTCACGTACTCATGGCATCCCGAATCAGAGCAAGTGTACCTTTCTGAAAAATATGACAAGACGGTCGTCACTGATCTTGTACGCGAAGCGATTAAAGAACAACTTTCATTGAAAGGTTATCAGTTGAAATCCGGGGCTGGTGATGTCGTAGTGGGTTTTGGATTAGCTGAAGAATCTGAACTGAACGATGAATCGATCTTTGATGCGATTCAGCTATCTACAGGTGTGCCATTTTATAGTGATGATGGAAAGGTAAGCGAGAAAGGATCTTTGTATATTGCTTTTTTTGTTCCTAATTCGGAAGTTATACAGTGGCAAGCACTGGCGCAGTCTGGTATCCAACCTGATTTAGAGACGAGCGAAAGCAAACAGCGGGTTATGGGCTTTGTTGAAATGTTATTTAGACGTATGCCCGAGAGGTAAAGCGAAGTGTTGAATGCATTCATTGAGTCAATCGTTTTTGTGTAAAAAACGGACAGGTCGCAGATTATACTTTTTTATTTGTAACGAACCGTACAAATACGTAAAGCAACGTAAAGTTCGCGCTTCTTTTGCTAGCATTTGTCTATACTGAACAAAACGTTAACTTAGGTTTAATTCAATGAAACGGTTCTCAAAATACTCTCTCCCTCTATTAAGTATGTTCATTGTAAGTAACGCAGCGATCGTAGCAAATACTGCTGTCGCGGCACCTTCTATAGTACCAAGCCCACCTAGCCTAGGCGCAAAAGGGTATGTGTTAATTGATTTTAACTCTGGTGATGTGCTGGTAGAAAAAAACGCACACACTAAGTTGAACCCAGCGAGTTTAACCAAGCTTATGACCAGTTATGTGGCTGGACAAGAGATGAAACGAGGTAACATCTCTGCGGATGATCAGGTGCGAATTAGCGAAAACGCATGGGCGAAAAACTTCCCTGATTCTTCAAAAATGTTCATCGAAGTGAACACTGATGTCGCGATGATGGATCTTTACCGTGGCTTGATTATTCAATCAGGGAACGATGCGAGTGTTGCGATTGCAGAACATGTTGCTGGCTCACAAGATGCATTTGTTGACTTGATGAACTCTTGGGCAGCTTCGCTAAAACTGGAAAATACCCATTTTGCGAATGCACATGGTTTAGATGCGGACGATCTCTATTCAACGCCTTATGATATCGCTCTATTAGGCCGTGCGATTATTCGCGATTTACCGGATGTGTATGGTTTATACAGCGAACGCTCGTTTAGCTACAACAAGATTACACAACACAACCGCAATGGCTTATTACGTGATAGAAGCTTGACGGTCGATGGCATGAAAACAGGCTACACCTCTGGTGCCGGCTACAGTTTAGCGAGTTCGGCGACACAAGGTGAGATGAGACTTATTGCGGTTGTGATGGGCGCATCAAGCGTTAAGAGTCGTGAGTCAGACAGCAAACAATTGTTGAGCTATGGTTTTCGTTTCTTCGATACGCTAAACCCTCATCAAGGCGGTGACCAAGTCGCTGAAGAGAAGGTGTGGTTTGGTGCTCAAGATACGTTGAAGCTAGGCGTTGCAGAAGATACGTTTATTACGCTGCCTAAGTCAGACAGCAAAAAGTTAACGGCATCGATTGAACTAATATCTGAACTGAAAGCCCCGATTTCAGAAGGCCAAACCTTAGGCGTTGTTCATTACACCGTTGATGGTGAAGATGTTCAAACTCAACCTTTGATCGCGTTGGAAGCGGTAGAGCAGGCTGGCTTGTTCAAACGCTTGATGGACTACGTAAAGCTATTTTTCGCTAGTCTGTTCTAAATCGAGGCTAGTCTGTTGTAAAGCGAGATAGTGGCGACAAGTCGCGATGGAAAACCATAAATAGTATGGGCGTTGTGAGTAAATCACAGCGCCTATTTTTATTTCTACATCAATCAAAACACTGCGCCGCACTATCTTTATTAGCCGTAGCGGTCGGTTTCGATTACTATACGCAAAATTTAGCAGCGTAGTCACTTATGACGATTGAGATAAAGAACGTAACCGAACCCGAAGTAACATGTGCTAATTGTCAGGCATGCTGTTGCCGTTTAGAGGTTATGATCATCACAGATACAGGCGTACCTGAAGAGCATATCGCTTATGATGAATGGGGCGGCGAAACGATGTTGCGACTCGACGACGGTTGGTGTTCTGCTGTAGATAGAGAAACACTGATGTGTACTATTTACGAAAACCGACCTTGGATCTGTCGTGAATTCGAAATGGCCTCTTTTGAATGTGTTGATCAGCGCAAAGATGTAATGGGCTAAGTGTCTGCAACATTGACGTTAGTAACGAAAGTACGCTACCGAGCTGTGATAAGCACATTAAAAAATTAAATTTCAGGGTTCTATATCTCAAGCAGATTTAGAACCCTGATTCGTTTAACGAGACAAGAACTTTTATGGGACAAAAATTTTAGTGCGGTAATAGTTTTAGCAGGATAAAAACAGCTTAAAACTCAGAAGGCACTTCAAACTCGATCCATTCACCGGTTGTTGGGTGAATCAGTTTTAAGTAGCCAGCGTGAAGGTGTAAACGCTCACGTTTGTATCCGTATAAGTCGTCACCACGAATCGGTACATCAAGGCCTGACGGGTGAGCACAGTGTACGCGCAGCTGGTGGGTTCGTCCTGTTTTAGGGTACAAGTGAACCTTGGTTTTGCCATTGTTGGTGCTGACCGCTTCCCAATGAGTTTCAGCATTACGTCCATGTTCATGGCAAACCAATTGTCTTGGTCTGTCTGTTATGTCGCCGCGCAAGGGCAAGCTGATATCGCCAGATTTGCCGTCGATTTCACCATCTAACAGAGCTGTATATCGTTTCTCTACGGTTCTATCAATGAACTGCTTCTGGATGTGTTTATTGGACTCTGCGGTCAGCGCCAAGATCAGCAATCCAGACGTCGACATATCTAACCTATGGATAATCAAAGGGCCTGTTGCGTCGGGGTAGCGCGCTTTAATGCGGGTATAAACAGAGTCCTCGATAAACTTACCAGGAACCGATAAGAACTCCTCGGGTTTATTCACCACCACGATCTCGTCATCTTCATAGACAATATCAAACGACTTACCAACCGCAGGGTTCACGATAAGAGGGTTATCTTCTAATTCGATGCCGTTTAGCTGGTGGTCGAGGATCTCGAAGCTTTTGCTTTGGCAAACCGGGTACAGGTTTGCGTGCTGGCGAATGACAGCCGTTGGAGGCAATCCCCACCAAAACTCAGACAATGCTAATGGCTGAAAGCCGTGTTCAAAAGCAAAATTAAGCAGCTTAGGTAGGCAGCAGTCGCCAGAGCCTTCAAGAGCGTCTTTGCCATCTAACAATTCAAGCAGGTTCTTTGATTCGAGAGCTTGGTTGTTAAAGCGATAATGAGACAACCGTTGCGCTTCTAATTCGGCTGAGATCGCTTGGTACTCTTGCTTGCGGCTCGTGAGTTCGCTTTCGATAGCATCAACTTGCGACTGGCGTTCTGCGATCTTTTGTTTCCACTCGATTCTAAGTGCTTTTAAGTCGCGTTTCTCTTGGCTGCTTTGATTGCCCAGTTGTTTGAGCAAATTCGCTGCTGACTCTAGATTCCCCAATGCCTTTTCTTGATTGGCTTGTTCTCTGAGTTCGTTACGCTGAGATTTGTTTGCTGCCATGGCTAATTGAAAGGCTTCGATAGCTTGTGCTGATTCGATTTTTAACTCTTCAAATTCAGCCAATAATGCGTCTAGGTTGTGCGACTGTTGTAGTTTTTCAATGTCATCCGCTAGTTGCGATTGGCGAGCAAGGTTTGCACTGTTGTGAGATTGAAACTGTTCTGAATCGAAGGCTGATGGAACAAAGTTAATGTTGTTTAACTGAGAGGCCAAAGACGGATATAACTGCAAACCTGAAAACGCAGAAAGGTAACCTAGCTCTTGTGTAGTTGGGTTCTGAACAAGAAGCACGGCGTAGAGGTTGCCTTGCGATGTTTCATTCACACCGCAGTCGAGTAACGACTGCTGAAGTTGCTGCATGGCAAACTCACACGTTGGATGTGGTGTGTAGTAGTACGGAAACGTAAAACGAGTCGGTAGCGGTAAGTCTACATTCGTATTGTCGTTTTTTAGGTGCAGTGGTGTGTATTGAGCAAGGTTTGCTGACATGAAGATCAAACTCTATGGCTGTTCAGTTAGAGTTCGGTATTGTTGTCGAAATGAAGGCAAATGAGAAGCCAAAGCGAAAGATAAATCGGCTTTGGCTTCATTTAGTTGCTTGTGCTTATCCGAAGCGCGTCCGAGCTTGATTGAAACTCGATCAGTTCGAGTGTTCTAGCTCTAGTTGCTCGGCTTTTTGGTAAGCAGGGTGGCTCGTTAAAAGATCACCGTATTTAGCAATGTTAGGGTAGAGCGCAGTGGCACCGAAGTTACCCACGATTTCTACGATGAACGACATCATGAAATCGGCACCCGTCAGAGTATCAGCAACAAGGTAAGTTTTACCTTCAAGCGCTTCGTTGACAAAGGTTAGGATCTTTTGGTTTTCATCATCAGCGTAGCCGCCAAGGAAATTAGTCTCGCAACCGTCTTTCATCACAAAGATTTTAAGTAGCATTGGCAGAATACCAGAGCTTTCAGCGAAGTGAAGCCACTGTGAGTATTCCACGTAGTCAGCGGTGCCGCGCACTGGTGCGAACTTACCTTGACCGTATTTGTCGATTAGGTACTCGGTGATAGCACCAGATTCGCTGATCACGACGCCATCGTCTTCAATAACCGGAGATTTACCAAGAGGATGAACGGCCTTCAATTCTGGTGGTGCTAGAAACGTTACACTGTCTCGTTGGTATGGTTTGATTTGGTAATCTACTCCAAGCTCTTCCAATAGCCAGATGATGCGTTTTGAGCGAGATTTGTTTAGGTGATGCAAAGTAATCATGATTTTACCTAGTTAACTGGTTCAGTTTTTGAATTTATTTAGCTTCGTTTGTTTTGATAACAAGCTTACCGAAGTTTTGGCCTTCCAATAGACCCATGAATGCTTGTGGCGCCTCGTCTAGGCCTTCAACTAGGTGCTCACGGTAATGCATCTTGCCTTGAGACAACCATTCTGTCATTTGAACAGCAAACTCATTGTAACGGTGTGCGTAATCATCAAAGATAATGAAACCTTGCATCTTAATACGCTTGACCAAAAGAGTGCCCATAAGGCTAGACATGCGATCTGGGCCTTCAGGAAGTGATGTCGCATTGTATTGTGAAATAAGGCCACAAACAGGAATGCGAGCACCAGTGTTAAGCAACGGCATTACCGCATCGAACACCTTGCCGCCAACGTTTTCAAAATAAACGTCGATGCCGTTGCTACATGCTTTAGCCAGTTGCTCCGCGAAGTCGTCGGCTTTGTGGTCGATACATTCATCAAAACCAAGCACTTCTTTCGCGTACTGACATTTCTCTTGACCACCAGCAACGCCAATGACACGACAGCCTTTTAATTTTCCGATTTGGCCAACGGTTGCGCCTACTGCACCTGTTGCGGCCGCAACGACTAGAGTGTCGCCTTCTTTAGGTTGGCCGATATCAAGTAAGCCCATGTACGCAGTAAAGCCTGGCATACCCATGATGCCTAGTGCGTAAGAAGGGTGTGTTGGCTCTTTACCTAGTTTGATTAGGCCTTCACCATCAGACACACCAAGATCTTGCCAACCGGTGTAAGCCAGTACCCATTCGCCAACTTCAAAATCGCTATTGTTTGACTCTTCAACCTGACACACGGTTGCACCGACCATCACTTCATCAATCGCAACAGGGTCTGCGTAAGATTTAGCATCGCTCATTCGGCCACGCATGTACGGGTCTAGAGAAAGGTAAACCGAGCGAAGTAACATCTCGCCGTCTTTAATTGTTGGTGCGGCTACTGTCTCCAAACGGAAGTTATCTTGAGTCGGTGCGCCTACTGGGCGAGAAGCCAATACGATGCGGCGGTTGTCTTGTTGAGTCATTGGGTATCCTTAATTTTATATTATGTTTATTTAGAATTAGACCAGTCGTCTAGTCTTGTTGTCTAAAAATCCCGCCGTCATCAAATGATAAGAGGGCGGGTTATCTGTCGTTAGTAAAGACTAAACACAGTACGTGGTTAGTTTTTACCTTTTAAAATCTGTTGGGTTAGGTTTAAAGCTGATTCTAAGCTACGTGAACTCTGGCTTAGTTTGCTTAATAAGCTTGCGCCTAACCACATAGAATATAGATTTTGAGCGGTTTCTTGGCTCTCTTCAACCTTTATCGAGCCATCATCAATACCACCGACAATGCACTGCTCGATGGTATGCGTCACTTTCTCAGCACCTTTCAATAGCGCTTGGCGCATAGGATCAGAAAGATCAGAAACTTCGGCGCTGAGCTTAACGACTAAGCATTTATGAGCGTTACAAGTACCGTTTTCAATCTGTGACCATCGAGTGAAATAACTGATAATTCTCTGGTAATGGTTGCCTTCACCATGAACCAAAATAGTTTCAACTCTGCTGATGTAGGTCTCAAAATAGTGCTGGATCAGAGCCTCGCCAAATTGCTCTTTAGATTTAAAGTAGTGGTAAAACGATCCTTTTGGAACATCCGCTTCTTTAAGCAATTGCGATAAGCCAACGCCGTTAAAGCCGTTGTTCACTATTAATTGGTAGCCAACATCTAAAACATGCAGGCGTGTGTCGTTCGTTTTATCGTTCATGGGCTTACTATAAGTTAAATTAGACCAGTCGTCTAGTCTTCGGCTTTTTGAGGTATATTCCGTCGTTACAAAAGTGGCTTCAACTATTCAATTATTCAATTATTCAAACGTTCACATATAAAAAAGCCCCAACATAGCTCGTATGTTAGGGCTTAAATCAGTATCTTCAATTATTTGATAGAGATTAACTCAACATCAAAAATCAAAGTTGCTGATGGTGGGATAGGGCCTGAACCACCTTTACCGTAAGCCAATTGGCTTGGGATAAACAGGCGAACTTTTTGGCCTTCGACCATGTAAGTCAAACCTTCTTGCCAGCCTTTTATCACTTGTTTAAGAGCAAATGAGATTGGCTCACCACGATCAACAGAGCTGTCGAAAACAGTGCCGTCGATAAGTGTACCGTGGTAATGAACCGTTACTTTGCTGTTCTTAGTTGGGTGCTCTGTACCAGTACCTTCTTCAAGAACTAGGTATTGAAGACCACTTTCAGTCGTAACAACCCCTTCTTTAGCGCCGTTTTCGATAAGGAATTGTTGGCCTTGTTCGATATTTTCTTCGCCAGATTTATGGTTCATCCAAGTGCGGTAGATCATGAAGCCAGCCAAAATAAAGACAATGACCGGGATGATAAATTTAGACATAGTAAAACCTATTTATTGTTGATTTTTTATAGAGAAAAGCCGTTAAGGCTGAGTCAAAAGGTAGTTGATCGTTTTTGCGATGCCTTGAACATCTTGGTGACCTGCTGTCAGTACTTGGTATTTACCGTTGATGATAAATGTTGGTACTGAGTTGATTTGACCTTTAACCGAGATCTCTTCAGCTTTCTTTACGTAGTCAAATAGAGCAACTTGCTGTTCTTTGTTCAGTTGGTATGGGCTAACCAGACCGCGAGAAGTGAAAGCAGTCTCCAGAGCTTGTTGACGTTGTTCTGGAGTCGCATCTGTACCCATTTGAACCGCACCAAATAGGTCGTCCATGAACGCGTGGTCAGGTGTCGCGTCAAGTTGCATCACCGCTGTGTAGTAGATCATTGCGCTGATTTGAGCACTTTCATTGAACGTAACGTGCATCTTGCCAATAGTTTGGTTCGTTAGAGATTCGATCTCTGGAATTGCACTTTCCATTTGACGGCAGTGACCACAATTTAGAGAGAAGATTTCAGTGATCGGAGACAGGTTAAATTCAGTTAGAGCAGTAGGCAGCGCTTCGTATTGAACGCCTTTCTGTGGCTCGTTTGTTTCACTACAACCCGCGATAATCAGTACGGCAGCAAGTGCTGTGATGAATTTAGTAAATGGTTTAAACATAATGTTTGCTCTAGCGTTGAGAAGTCGTGAGATTCTAACTATTTAGTACGAATTGGAAAACAATTATAAGGTAAATAAATGCAAACAGTTGGAACTGGCGGGCGATGACTGGCGAGTTGCCGGTGAACTGTGATCAAAAACACTTTTTTTGGACGTGCTTTCTTTTTGTCTAAAGTTTTTCTCTCAGTGCCGATATAGACATTAGTGAATGGTTTATCTGCATAAGTGGTTGGTGAAGTAATGAGATATTTAGCGATAATGTTAAGCATAGCTTTGGCTGGGTGCGAAACTACGTTACCAACAGGGTTATTCGGTGAGGATATGTTACAAACTGCACCGAAAACTGATTACGACATTATGTACCCTGAATGGGGTGTAGTTCAAACCACTCATCAGCAAGGAACTATTACCACTAACTACGGACGTGGTGTTTCGACCAATGATCCACTGGAAGTCTTTTTAAGACAAAACCGTATCGATTTTGAA
Source organism: Vibrio sp. 10N.286.49.C3 (assembly GCF_041469545.1). Classification (NCBI taxonomy): domain Bacteria; kingdom Pseudomonadati; phylum Pseudomonadota; class Gammaproteobacteria; order Vibrionales; family Vibrionaceae; genus Vibrio; species Vibrio sp. 10N.286.49.C3. The sequence goes on along the minus strand of NZ_JBFRKT010000001.1, from coordinate 56,294 downwards.
GTTTTACCTGGCAACCATGTGATGGTAAAGCTTGTACAGCATGTGAACTTTAAAACAGGTTCGACATCTCCTGAACCCGCTTACAACAATTGGTTGGACACGTTAGGCTGTTATCTTTCTCGACGCCAAGACATTGATGTCGTCATTGAAGGACACACGGATAATACAGGCAGTGATCGTGTTAATGATCCGCTCTCTGAACAGCGCGCAAAAGAAGTGAAAGCTCGCTTAGAAAGTAACTATGTTTCGAGTCGTGCTATTTACACCCGCGGTTTCGGTGAGTACGTTCCCGCGTGTAACAACGCTTCAGCACAAGGTAAAGCCTGTAACCGCCGTGTAGAGTTGATGCTGATTGTGGCGAAATAGATGCGAGAAGCTTGATTCTTTGAATCGAAAGAGCGTATCGATTACAGACATAAAAAAATCCCTCATGAAGAGGGATTTTTTGTATTTAGCTTGTGTTGCTTTTTCCGCTTATGCGAACTGTTTTTCTAAGTAAGATACGATATCCGAAGATTCGTACATCCACTCAGTTTTACCGTCTTTCTCGATACGTAGACAAGGCACTTTCACACGACCGCCGCCAGCTTCAAGCTCTGTACGGTGTTGTTCGTTGTTTTTTGCATCACGAAGTTCAAACTGAACAGACTGACGTTTCATCGAGCGTCGCACTTTTACACAAAATGGACATGCTTCGAATTGGTACAACGTGTGCGTTTTTGCCTGTTCGTTCACTTTGCTTTGTTCTTCTTGAGAACGCTTCACACCGCGTGGGCTGAAAACAAAATTCAACAGCAAGATGACGCGACCTAAAAACCAACGGATAAACTTCATAACTCTCTCTACATATTTAAAATTAGCGTTACAATTTGCAGCATTATATACACAAGTTTTGTCAGATGCTCGCAACAAACCGCTAATATCTATTTTGTCCGTTCGATCGTGTGAGACTTCGCCACATTTAGCCCTAAACGTTTGGACAGTCGAGTCAGGTTTGCTCGGTCTGTTTTCAGAACTCGCCCTGCTTGCGCCCAGTTAAAGTTGGCATCTTCCAACACCTCAGTGATGATGCTGCGTTGAAAATCATCGGTAGCGCCACGTAAACCTGCAGATAGGTCGATCGTTGGTGTTGATAAAGGTGTGTTTTTTACCTGTGTCGTCGCTATAGGCTGATCTTGGTCGAGTGGGCCACAATCTTCTTTAGTGATTGTCACGAGATTTTTGTTGGTGCTACGAGCTAATGCTTTTAGTGCCGAACGGCTAATCACGTGCTCAAGCTCACGTACGTTACCTGGCCAACCGTAACGGTTTAGAAATACCAGTACATCAGAGCGGAATTTAACTTGGTTGATACCAAGTTTACGACGTGCCTGTTCTAGGAAGAAGCCTGCTAGCAAGCTGATGTCGTCACCTCGGTCTTTCAGAGCTGGCACTGCGATAGGGTACACACTCAATCGGTGGTACAAATCGGCTCTGAATCGACCGTCTTCAACTTCTTGCTTTAAGTCTCGGTTGGTTGCAGCCAGAACACGAACATCAATGGTTTGGATGTTGTCTTGGCCTACCGGTTGGATTTCGTTGTTTTGCAGCGCACGCAGTAACTTACTTTGTGCTGCCAAAGGCAATTCACCAATTTCATCTAAGAACAGTGTGCCGCCATCGGCTAGAGCAAACTTACCTAAGCGGTTTTTGTCTGCGCCAGTAAATGCGCCACGAACGTGACCAAATAGTTCACTCTCTACCAAGTTCTCAGGAATAGCAGCACAGTTCACGTAGACCAACGGATTACGCTTACGTTGCGATTGGTGGTGCAGGGTGCGAGCAACGAGCTCTTTACCAACACCAGTATCACCATGAATCAGAATATTAAACTCAGACGGCGCGACAACCGCGATGTCGTTCTTAAGCGCGACCATGGTGTCACTGTTACCAATTAACTCGCCGCCGTCACGTTCCCACGCTTCTACGTTCAACTCTTCCAGTAATTGTTTTGACTGTTTTGCTTGATGCTCAAGTTGCGAGAAAGTCATCGCCATCTGCATGGTTGAAGCCGCAATAGCAGCGAGAACTTCTAGGTTACGAGCAGGAATATTCGCGAAGACATCAGGTTTTAGGCTGTCTAGGGTTAGCACTCCTAACAATTTGTCACCAAACAGCAGAGGCAAACCCATGCAGGCATGCATTGGTAAATCGCCGTCGTGGTCGATCAGTAAGCCATCGAAAGGATCAGGCAATGAGCTATCCGCATCAAAACGAACTGGAGAACGCGATGCACAAATCGCATCAAAACGTGGATGTTCTGAAATAATAAAGCGGCGACCGAATGTATCTCGACTGAGCCCTTGCATTGCGATGGGTACTAGCGTGTCGCCTTGAAGGCTTAAAAGTGCGACACAATCACACGTTATGGTTTTACGAATGGCATCGATTAAGCGATTGAAACGGTCTTGATCGTTCACACCGCTGGCTAAACCAATGGTCATTTCCATGAGAGTGGATGCTGAGATATCTTGCATAAAGGGCTCATACTGTTTGTATTTTTATACATGGTAGAGTCTTTATGACATAAAAAAAAGGTCTTTTTGACTAAGTTTTGAAGAGGGTTTTTGAAGGGATGCTAGGCACAACAAGCTTTCGCATGTTGGCACCGTTTGTGCAATGTGTCCATTGCGTGTTGTCTATATGACTGAATATCTGACCTATCATTGATTTGAATCAATTAATGCGAATTTATCAGTCCACGTAATTCTCATAAAAATAGTAGCCAAAGAGCTCATTGAGAAAGAATTAATATAAAGTCATCTTTAAATAAAATTAGTCAATTTGACATGAAAGGTCAAAAGACTAAGTGTTCGGAGTAAATCAATGCTAAACAATCTACATATCGACATCATCAAATCGACGATTCCTCTTTTAGAAAGCGCAGGCCCTGCTTTAACTCAACACTTCTATCAACGTATGTTTACACATAACCCTGAGTTGAAAGATATCTTCAATATGACTCACCAAAGAACAGGTCGCCAAGGTGTGGCACTGTTTGAAGCTATCGCGGCTTATGCTAAAAACATTGAAAACCTAGCAGCGTTAACCACCGCGGTTGAACGTATTGCACAGAAACACACAAGCTTTAACATTCAACCAGAGCACTACCAAATTGTTGGTTTGCACCTGATTGAAACACTGCGTGAATTAGCGACTGAGGCATTTACTCCTGAAGTAGAAGAAGCGTGGACTGCGGCTTACCTATTCTTAGCGCAAGTATTCATCGACCGTGAAGCTGAACTTTACCTACAGCGCAAGCAAGCTGTTGGTGGTTGGGAAGCTGCACGTGCATTCGTAATTGCAGATAAAATTGAAGAATCAGCATTAGTAACAAGCTTCATCCTACAACCAAAAGATGGCGGTGACGTTCTGGATTATACGCCAGGACAATATATTGGTATCGAAGTGAAACCTGAAGGTGCTCAGTACAGCGAGATCCGTCAATACTCACTATCAGACAAGCCAAACGGCAAGCAGTACCGAATTTCTGTGAAACGTGAAGGCCAAGGTCAAGAGACTCAAGGCGTAGTATCTAATCACATGCACGATACTGTTGCTGTCGGTGATGAAGTTAGCCTATATGCTCCAGCGGGTGACTTCATGTATCAAGAGCGTAGCAAGCCAGTAACGCTTATCTCTGCAGGTGTGGGTGTAACACCAATGCAATCAATGCTTGAGTTCTTAAACAACCAGCAGAAAAACGAACCTGTACTGTACCTTCACGCTTGTGAAAACGTAGGTCAACACTCTTTCACGACTCGCGTTAAAGATATTGTTGCCGATAAAGGTTGGGAAGCGAAAACGTGGTACATGAACAAAGGCGAGTCTGCGTGTGAGAACACACATGAAGGTCAAATGGATCTAGCGTCTATCTCCGATACTAAAGGCTTTGAAGAGAGTGATTTCTATATCTGTGGCCCTGTTGGTTTCATGAAAAACATCGTAGAGCAGTTAGACGCACTTAAAGTAGATCGCTCACGCGTACACTACGAAGTCTTTGGCCCTCACGCTAATTTCTAATAGCTATCGCTAGTTCTATTAACACTCGCCTGAACTATTGACACCTTGCCTATTCAAAGGCCTCACATTGTGAGGCCTTTTTTCGTTTGGTTTGTCCAGCGAGAGACAATTGGAGATTGGAGTAGGGGGTGATCAGGGTAAGATCTTCTGGTGTTCGTTTTAAGAACGCTTAACCTTTTTGGACATGTAATCAGAATCAAAAAACTCAGGCCAGTACATTTTCACATAACCGCCTGCCACCCAAATCACTAGGATGGTCGCGATGGTTAATTCAAAGAAGCCGAATTTATGCAGCCAATACCATTGTGGGTATTCAGCACCGAAAAATGTGGTTAAGCGGTGCATCGCAATGGCGCTGATCACGGACGGGAAGGTGACGGCTGCAATCGAAGGTTGGAACTTAAGACGCATTAGACGGATGTAACATAAGTAAATCAATAGAGTCATGGTGATAGCAATGCCAGCCAATGCGCCTGTCAGAATCGGATCTGGGTTGTCGAAGTTCACCAAGTAAGCGGCTAAAGATAAGTTAACCGGAGCCGCCATGATTGCGAGTGTTGGTCTTGCTCGACGTGGCAGGTTTCCTTCGAATACCAAGCGGTACAACACCACTGGCAGCATTAGGAAATAGATACCGATACAAGTGGCCGCCAGTGTCTCTGAAAAAACGGTGTGTCCAAACTGTGTACCTGCTAAGGAACTGCTGATTAACCCCACGGGATACAGGAACCAACTCGGCACAATGTTCGACATTTTGAAATTGAGGATCTGGAAACTAAAGAACAACACCATCATGGTAAAATGCAATAACAACGCGCAGAACCAGACTGGATAGGCGATTATTGGAGATATCTCGGCGAGATAGTCACATAGAATCAATAACGCCATGCTCATCGGCGCCATTAAGCTTCCGCTAAGTGGATGGCGAATGTCATTGATAAAAGTATCAAAACTTGTGAGATAACGAAGTAAAACGGGCAGCAATAACAGTGCGCCAAACGCAGCAAGGTAAGGACGAATAAGCTCACCAACCCCTGGAAGATATAATGCCCAAGCTTGCCCCAGCCCTATAACGCCAAGTGCTAAAGACGCCTGAGATGGTGGAACATTCTTTACTTGGGTTAATCTTCTCCAGTTCAACGACTTGCTCCACTCAGTTAAATGTAGAACGTATACTCTAATCAAAACGTTCAGTCATGCTCACAATCGGTGTTGTTAGGCATGTAAATAATTTCGTGGATAATAGCAAGTTTAACGTTTGCTTTTAAGGTTTTGATTCGAAATTGATATATAAAGCGCGATGAAAGTGTTTTTGATTTTCTTGAGTGTTCTATAAATATTGAGCTTGGTTTGCTTATTGTAGTAGTGGAATTTGACTGTATTAGTGGAACTTAACGAGTTACGTTTAAGTCCCACATTTGAACTGACGTTTTCAATGTAATTAACGAACTTCCTCTTGCTGAGGGAGATCTTGCTGTCTTAGTTTCTCGTTTTTCAGCGTACGGTTAAGTAGTTGGCTGTAAATTGGCTGACCACCTAACATCTGAGCAATGATTACCGCGCCTAAGCAGGTGATGATCAACGGTAAGATGAGGTAGTAGTTATTGGTCATTTCAATAACCAACAGTATGCCAGTGATAGGCGCTCGCACGGTGGCGGCAAATAAGGCGCCCATGCCAGCAATCGCAAACATACCCGGCTCTATGTTCAGTTCAGGAAAGAATGCAGCCGCGATAAGCCCAAACGCGTAACCAAAGAGTGTTCCTAGAGCAAGCATTGGTGCAAAGATACCACCCGGTGCACCAGAGCCGAAACAAAGTAGCGTGGTGAGCACGCGCCCTAAGAAGATTAACAGCAGTACGTTTGCGCTGTAGCTGCCATTAGTGATATTTGGGATGATACCAATACCACCGCCAGTCAACTCCGGTATATAGAGCAGCAATAAGCCAAAGCAACCGCCCAACAGGGAGCCTGTCATTAAGTAGCGTTTACGATCATTCTTGTGTATTGCCACAAACAGGTCTTGCGAAAGTGTAATCAGCTTATTGAAAATCACACCAAACAGGCCGAACAATACGCCTAACAACAAGAATAACCACAGAGCATCCAGTTCAGGCGGTTGGTATTGAGGCATTGTGATAACGGCAGATTGGCCATTGATCGAACGAAATACAATATTGGCTGAAACCGCGGAGATGATGACGGCTTTAATTGAAATGAGTGAGTAGCGAAACTGTGGTCTCATCTCCTCGACTACAAACATGATTCCGGCGAGTGGTGCGTTGAATGCCGCGGCCAAACCACCTGCGGCACCCGAAGCCAATAGTGAATGTCGGGCGTCGTCATCTTTGACTCGAAAGATATCGGTGACCATGCGGCCAATACTGCCGCCCATTTGAACGGTTGGCCCTTCACGGCCTAAAACCATACCAGAACCTAATGCGCCCATACCGCCAAAGAATTTTACTGGCAATACTCTCCACCATCGAACAGGGCGCATACCGTCCATCGCCCCTTCAATTTCAGGGATGCCTGAGCCTGCAGCCTCTGGAGCGAAACGGTGAACAAGGAAGTAACCAATAAAGGCAAATGCAGCACTAATAAGGAAAGCGGCGAGCCAAAGAGGTAAATAGCTACCTATTTCATCTTTAAGCCAATCGGTACGAGTTTCGGTGATGAAATGAACCGCGACTTCGAAATAGGTACCTACCACGCCAGCAAGTACACCTACAATACAAGAAAGAAAGAGAACGGAAGCGGGTGTTTTATCTCTTGAGAGAAATTGATTAATAGCATCCCTTGGCATTTTGGCGAGTAGGGACTGCTTAATTTTCTCTCTTCTGGTCATTGAGATAAGGCTCCTGAATGGGTTGAGGCGGGACTGCAATAAATTATACGCGTCCTCTGCATATCCTATAGCAGCAAAGATGCAAAGTTGAATTTCATTTATGGAATATACGTGTTACATAAATGGAATCTATAGGCAATAGTTGAATCGCCGTCACAATTTTGATCGATTCTCCGGTGGCGGCTTGAATATCCCCAAAAATGAACCATAGTTAAATCGTAAAGCAACATAACGAACCGCAAGGAGAAGTGAGGTTTTACACACAATTTGGATGGATTCAGAATAAAGTTTTAGTTCCTCGTTAAATGTTCAGGTCGATATTTAAGGCTTCCTGATTCGCGAACTCACGATTGAGTAACGAGGGTGAGGCGTACTGAGTAAGTACGCCTTTAGTTCGTCTGGAGCATTCCTTTTTCATAGTTCCCCCCTTTCTAGTGACACTCATACAACTTCTGGCTTAAATCATTCTCCGTATAAACAAGCGATTGGGGTCAATTTCTCCGTGATTGTGTATATACTCCTAAAAAAAGGAGAACTGATATGACCAAAAAAGTTCCTACAAACATAATTACGGGTTTCTTGGGTGTTGGCAAAACGACAGCTATTTTGAACCTGCTCAAAAATAAACCTGAGAATGAAAACTGGGCTGTTCTGGTTAATGAGTTCGGGGAAATTGGCATCGATGGCGCATTGATGACAGATCAAGGTGCTTTGATTAAAGAAGTACCGGGTGGCTGCATGTGCTGTACCGCTGGTGTGCCTATGTCAGTGGGTATTAATGCTTTACTACGCCAGAAGCCGGACCGTTTATTGATTGAACCTACAGGGCTTGGTCATCCAAAGCAGGTTATTGCGACGTTAACTTCAGAGCAATACACACCTTACGTTGATCTAAAAGCGACGCTAGGTTTGGTTGACCCAAGAAATCTGTCGATTGATAAATATACGTCTAATCAGAACTTCAATGATCAATTAGATAGTGCTGACGTGATTATCGGAACCAAAGTAGATTTGGTTCACTCTGAAGATATCGACGCATTCAATGATTGGGTGACGGATCAAACACCTGCAAAAGTGTTCCATAAGCTGATTCACGATGGTGAAGTGCCATTGGAAGTGTTGGACATTGAAAGAGTATACGGCAGTGCTTCCTCTCATATTGAAGCGCATCATCACGATCACGCTGAACAAGAGCCTCAATTCCAACTGCCTCCCGGTGAAGCTTTCATCCGTAAAGAGAATAAAGGTCAGGGCTATTTCAGTTGCGGTTGGCTATTTGGCGCAGAGCATAAGTTCGACTTTGATGCGCTATTCTCTATGTTATCGGATCTTACGGCTGAGCGTGTAAAAGCCGTGGTGAATACTGACCAAGGTTGCTACGCGTTCAACGTGGCGAATCAAGTGGTGTCAGTGAACGAAATTACACTGGATGGTTTTGAATCAAGACTGGAAGTGATCGACTCGCAGTTAATGCCTTGGGACGATCTCGAGCAGATTCTACTCAAGCTGTGTGGCATCAAATAGCGCCATTTTTACTGTTTGAACTGATGATCTCGGTGTTTACTTCGTTGAAGGTGGGGTAAACACCAGATTAAATGAGAAAGTTTGCGTCATATCACGATAAATGTGAGATAAATCACTCTAATTACTTTATAGTGCTCGGCTGAAATAAGAATGTAGGCTGTCTGCTTAAGGAACCCGTAACAATGTCATTTTCCTCTCAAGGTTTTGCTCCTGAATTAGTCAAAGCGTTGACTGAGTGTGGTTATGAAAAACTCACTCCAATTCAACAAAAGGCGATTCCAATGGCTCGTAAAGGCCATGATATTTTTGCTACTGCTCAAACCGGTACGGGTAAAACAGCGGCATTTTCATTGCCTGTTATTCAGCACCTTTTGAACAGCGGTAAAAAGGCGTCTAGAGGAACGGCTCGCGGTCTTATTCTTGCTCCAACTCGAGAGCTAGCTGCGCAGATCGCTCAAAACATTAAAGACTACGTTAAATACACTGGACTAAGCGTTTCAGCGGTTTACGGTGGTAACAAAATGTCTTCACAAGTTCGTCAATTAGAACTGGGTGTTGATATTTTGGTTGCAACACCAGGCCGTTTAGAAGAGCACTTAGAAGCGGGTAACGTGTCTATTGCTAACCTAGAATTCCTAGTATTCGATGAAGCTGACCGTATCCTTGATATGGGCTTTATCAATGCCGTTCGTAAGATCATGTTGGATGTGGAAACATCGCCGCAAATCATGATGTTCTCTGCAACGACTTCTACTCAGTTAAACCAACTGTCTGTTGATATTCTGCGTAAACCAAAACGTATCAGTGTTGAGCGTGAAAACTCAACGGCTGCAACTGTTGGTCACGTGGTGTATCCAGTTGATCAAGAGCGTAAAACAGAGTTACTTTCTGAGCTGATCGGTCGTAAAAACTGGCGCCAAGTGCTTGTTTTCGTGAACTACAAAGAAACAGCAAACGATGTAGTCAAAGAGCTCAAGCTTGACGGCATTAAAGCGGTACTTTGTCACGGTGATAAAGCGCAAAGTGCTCGTCGTCGTGCGTTGGATGACTTCAAAGAAGGCAGAGCGCGCGTAATGGTTGCAACCGACGTTGCGGCACGTGGCCTTGATATCGAAGACTTACCACACGTAATTAACTATGACATGCCTTTCCTAGCGGAAGATTACGTTCACCGTATTGGCCGTACAGGTCGCGCTGGTAAACAAGGTCATGCGATTTCTTTCGTTAACCGCGAAGAAGAGTTGACTGTTGTTCAAGTTGAAACACTGATTCAACAACGTATTCGCCGTGTTGAACAACCGGGTTATGAACCGAAGAAACGTGATGCTTACATCGAGAAGCTGAACACTAAATCGGCGTACAAAAACCGCCAAGGTCGTAAGAACAACGCGAACGAAGAGCCTCAAGATCAAGCAAGCGCAGAACGTCGTTTGACTATGATGAAGCGAATTAAAAACCGTCGTAAGTAAAATTACGGTTGGTAATGGAAAAGAGCCACTGTATTGTGGCTCTTTTTCGTTGTGTCGCTAAATATAAGGTAGCTCCTTAGAAAGACAGCTCAACAAGCTAAACACTTAAATAAAAATAAGTCGATAAGGTAATAATATGGATAGCGCACTACTTTGGGCTTTTATTCCCACATTTTTCTTTGTGTCAATTACGCCCGGTATGTGTATGACCTTGGCGTTGACGCTAGGAATGAGTGTTGGATACAAGCGTACATTATGGATGATGATCGGTGAATTGGCTGGTGTTGCGGTGGTTTCTATTGCTGCGGTATTGGGTATTGCATCTATTATGTTGAACTACCCGTGGCTATTTACGGGCTTCAAATTTGTTGGTGCAGCTTACTTGTTCTATTTAGGCGTTCAGATGTGGCGTTCGAGAGGCAAACTGGCGATCAGCACTGACAACCAAACAACAAAAGTCAGCAATGATTGGGACTTGGTGGTTCAAGGCTTCGTGACAGCGATTGCGAACCCGAAAGGCTGGGCATTCATGATTTCGTTATTGCCTCCTTTCATTAACAGTAATAAAGACTTAGCACCGCAGTTGTTGATTTTAGTGTCTATTATTCTGGTTTCTGAATTTGTTTGCATGACCTTGTATGCGACAGGTGGTAAGAGCCTAAAACATATGCTGGGTAAAGCCGATAACGTTAAGTTGATGAACCGCATTGCAGGTACGTTAATGATGGGCGTTGGTGTGTGGTTGTTCGTGAGTTAATTCTGGTTAGCGATAACGGGTACAGCTCCTCGACTCAGTCATTCCTCCTTCTCGAGGATGACGGAAGGTACGTTGGGGTGAAGAGCCGTTTACGAAGCCGCAGGTACTTTGTTGAATCAAAGAATGGATAGAATATAAAAAGAGCGATAGGGTATTTAGCCTTATCGCTCTTTTTGATTTTACTTAGCTAGATTAGCGTATTAAACCGCGATTTCACCGCCGTCTTCACGACGAATCACAACCGTAGATGCTCTTGGGCGAACATTGCCCTGAGTCTGAGCCGTTGCATCTTCAGACGATGGCCAGTTTGCTGGGTGTTGAATGTTCACAAACAGTGATTTGTAATCAGGGCTGATGGTAAAGCCAGTTACTTCACAACCGTTTGGACCCACAAAGAAGCGTTTAAGTTGTGCTTGGTTGTTTGCATCAATTACCGCGCTGTTGCCGTTGTCATCCGTTAACTGAGATGGGACAACTGCCAGCATTTGGTCATTGGTGTAGCCCGTTACTTCATCTGCGCCGTTATCAGTCTGAATCCACAAGATGCCACGAGCATCAAACGCTAAACCATCAGGGCTGGCGAACTGGTTCATGTCTGTTAGGCCTGAGCGGTTAATAGACTTGTCTTCCACTGCTGGAGAGCCAAATACGAAGATATCCCAATCGAACTCGCCTGCTGTTTTGCCTTCATCCCAACGAATAACATGACCGAACTTGTTGTCTACGCGAGGGTTCGCAGAGTTCGCTTCTTTACGCTTGTTGTTATTGGTTAGCGTTAGGTAAGCCGTCCCCGTCATTGGGTCAACAGAGCACCATTCAGGGCGATCCATTGGCGTTGCGCCTACAAGGTCGGCTGCGCCTGCGGTATTAATGATAAGTGCTGCTTGAGAATCAAATGAATCACCTAGCTTGCCGCCGTTTGTGGTCTTGCTGCTCAGAGTCAGTGGTAGCCAAGTACCTGAACCATCATCATTGAACTTAGCCACATACAGCGTGCCTTGGTCCATATACTTGTCACCCGCACTTAGGCGATTGCTCGGCTCTGCATCACGTGGGTCCCATTTCTCTTCAGAAACGAATTTGTACAGGTATTCAAAGCGAGAATCGTGACCAGAGTAGAATACGATCGGCTCGCCTTCAGTCAACTTACCAAATGTACAGCCTTCGTGACGGAAACAACCCAGTGCAGAACGTTTCTTAGCGCGAGAGTTTGCTGTGTATGGGTCGATTTCAACAATGTAGCCGTGACCATGTGCTTCGTTACGGTAATCGTCCATTGCTGACTCACCTTTTGGTGTTACGTCAAAGCGTGCAAACTCGTCTAAGCGTTCTTGTTTGTTACCTGAAAGTGTGTCCCAACCGTAACGTGTTTTGTCGGTTGCGATACCAATACGCTCTTGTGCTGGCGTTGTCTCGCCTTTGTTCACGAAATAACCCGGCCAGTTTTCTTCACACGTTAGGTAAGTGCCCCATGGCGTGTAGCCATTACCACAGTTGTTCAACGTGCCACGAGCTTGGCTGCCGTCTTGTGAGAACTTGGTTTTGGTAAATTCACTGTGAGCAACAGGGCCAGATAGATCCATCACTGTTGCGCCTGTGTAGCGGCGGTTCAGTGGATCGTTATCGACCATCACCCATTGGTTGCCTTCAAGTTTCACTCGAACAACACTCACGCCGTGCGCGTTGATCTCTTTACGTACTTCATCAAGGCTAGGGCGAGCGCCTTCGTTGTATGTTGGGCCGTTGGCGTGCAGCGCTTTTTGGTCGATGTATTCGTGGTTGATCACCAATAAGCCATCATTGCTGTTGCCATTAAGCGGGAAGAAGTGCATGCCATCGTGATGCATGCCTAATGCGTTGGCTTGATCTTGTGCATTGTTGGTGCCGTCTTTTAACCAAGCATTGCCTTGCTTGTTGAGTGGAGTACCCCAAGGAACTAATACCTGTGCTGTATAGCCTTTCGGCACAACGACACTGTCTGTCAATGATCCTTTAACCGATTCGAATGAAAGTGTTGCAGTGCTTTTTTGGGCGCCCGTTGCTTGCATTGTCGCAGCGTTAGCCGTGCTGTGACCCGCTAAACCAAACGCGCCAAATGCGGTCATTGCACTGATGCCTAAACCGCCTTTCAGTACGTTTCTTCTTGAAAGGTTCGCATCTAGAACTTCTTCGAAAGGCTTGTTGTTACTCTTGTTAAAACGAGTGCTATCAAATGTTTCCTTGCTCATCGGGACTGCTTCCTGTTGGCTGACTTTATTATTCGTTATTCACGTGTAACCAAGCTATTTCTAATGAGTTAATAGCTGGTTCAATGTGTGACCAATCGTGAAGCAGTTAAGTGACAGATTTTTATAGTTTTGATTAAGGTTTTGTTTCTGCAGCACGATTTTTCCCGTTAAGCCTCTCGTGTAATACAAAACTCTTGGGAATTAACGAGGAACTGTGTATAAATGCTTTATCAAACGAAAAGAGAGACAGTTATGAAATTAGATAAAATCGAAAACAAAAATCGTCGCCTACGCAAGAAATTATACCTAGGTGAATTCGCTATTTTAGGTTTTGAAGTAAGCTGCACGACTTCGATTGCTGATTTTGACCAGTACGATGTGTTCATTGACGAATTCATCGATTTTATCGATAGCATCGGTCTGTGCTTTGGTGGCGGTGGCCTTGAGCTGTTTGAAGGTTTCTTATGTTCTATTGAGCGCTACCGTTCAGTAACAGAAGCAGAACAACTGCAAGTTGCACAATGGCTTGAAGCTCGCGCAGAAGTAAGCAAAGTTGAAGTAAGCGAACTTGTTGACGCAAACTACGCATTCTAATTTGGTGGTGTATGGTTCGCTCAGCTGAAATCGATTGAGCTTTCGTGAGAGAACTTTGACACATCAGATAAAAGGCCCAGTCGGTATGTCGATTGGGCCTTTTGCGTTTGGTCTGCGCTATTCTTGAACCGTGATTCCTTGTGTAACTCTCATTCTAGAACGAGAGTTTCTAACCACATATCAGTTTCTTAGGTCTGTCTTTCTGGATAGTAAGAAGTTTGAATAAACTTGTGAGAGTTTTATGAGAATTCAATGAAGTTGCTGATAGATTTGATCGTCATTCTTAGAGTCAATAACACCACAGTTCGTTCTGGCAAAGGTAACGGTATATCGCTGTTATTCGTTTTGTTGGCAACGATAGGACTCGATAAAGGATGGAATCAAAATGAACAAACGTACTCAAATCAGCTTAGTGATCAGCTCGGCTATGTTGACCCTCGGAGCAGCTCAGGTTCAGGCTGCAGAGCTTGAGGTGACCGTTACCAACGCAACGAAAGGGATCTACTTTACGCCTATCTTGGCAGCCGCTCATGACTCCAGCTTGTTCATGTTTAGAGCGGGTGAGAGTGCTTCTGCGGAATTGGAATCGATGGCCGAAGGTGGCGATATTTCAGGTCTATCGAGTTTGATTGCAAACGCGGGTGGGGTGGTGGTTGAAAACCCAGCTACCGGTATTCTTAATCCGGGCGTCGCAACTACGTTTGATATCGACACCGGTGATTTAGCTTACTTGTCATTGGGTGCCATGCTGCTGCCAACCAACGACGGCTTTGTTGGCTTAGACAGTTGGAAAATCCCAACTCAAGCGGGCACCTATAAAGCGACCCTCAATGGCTATGACGCAGGCACAGAAGCCAATGATGAGCTAGCGGGCAGCATGCCAAACCCGCCATTTATTACCTTTGGTGCTGGTGGTACTGGAGTTGAAACTGCAGTCTCAAACGCTAAGGTTCATATTCATCCGGGCAACATTGGTGATAGTAACGCGGCTGGCGGAATCAGCGACCTCGATAGTAGCAGTCATCGTTGGTTAAACCCTGTGGCTACTATCACCATTGTTGTGAAGTAAGGGGGATGTATGAAAGCTAGAATTCTATTTATCGCTGCATCAGTAGCTGTGTTAGCAGGTTGTCCGGACGATGACGACGATTACTATCGCTATGATGTGAGTGTTACTAACCTCGCCCCCAATCAACCAATGTCACCACTCGCAGTGTTGACTCACAATACGAATTTTGACCTGTTTGAAGTTGGGCAAAGTGCCTCTATCGATCTGGAATACTTGGCGGAAGGAGGCAGTAATGCACAATTGCTTGCGCTCAGTGACAGTGACGCCAATGTTTATCAAGGCATCTCAGGCAATGGGCTGATTCTTTCAGGTGAGCAAGACACGGTGTCTATTCGTGTTGACCCAAATCAAGAAGGGTATATCTCAGTTGCTTCCATGTTGGTGAACACCAATGATGCGTTTGTTGGTGAATCCGGTTTGTCGCTTAAGTCATTAGCCGTGGGTGATACCTTTGTGATGAACATGAATGTGTGGGACTCAGGAACGGAATTGAACGACGAGCTTGCTGCAACCATTCCAGGGCCTGCGGGCGGTGGTGAGGGTTTTAATACCACACGAGATGACACCGATGTAGTGAGTTTCCACTCTGGTGTAATCAGCCAAGATGACGGCCTTACGACGTCTGCTTTAAGTGCTAATCATCGTTTTCTCAACCCAGGAGCAAGAATCACCATTACTCGAACTGAATAATAGTGCTGCGGTAAATTTGATGGCAAACATATTGTTGGTTGAAGATGATGATGACCTAGCTGAACTGGTGCAGATGCATCTTAAGTTCCAAGGCCATGACGTAATAAGAACTAATGTGATTGAAAAGGCTCAGGCGCTCTATAAAGATGGTCATTTCGATTTGATCGTACTGGATCGTGGCTTGCCTGACGGAGATGGACTCGACTTTTGTCGGATGATCCGTCAGAAAGAAGATTGGACACCGGTACTCATGCTAACAGCAAGGGATGCTGAGCTAGATAAGGTGTCAGGTTTAGAAGCCGGTGTTGATGACTACATAACGAAACCTTTCAGCGTTCTCGAGTTTCAAGCAAGAGTGAGGAACGTACTTCGCCGTTTAAGCCATGTTGAATCAGTCACTCAAGAGGCTATGACGACAGAATCGATTATGAATTTTGGTGGGCTCATTATTCAACCTGAACGCCATCAGGTGTCACTCAATAACCAAGACGTACCGCTGACTGCAACTGAGTTTACCTTACTTCACTTCTTAGCAACCCGCCCGGGGCGTGTGTATAGCAAAGACGAGCTGCTCGATCACGTTTGGAATACTCATCACTCTGGCTATCACCATACTGTGTGTAGCACGGTCAACCGTCTAAGAACCAAGCTTGCGATGCCCAATAGTGATGATGATTTCATTAAAACCGTTTGGGGTGTTGGCTATAAGTTTGAGTCAAAAGCTTAGGTCTATGTGTCGCGCCCTAAGTTTACTAAAAATCCAGTAAGACCTACGAGCCATCGAGGAGAGAACATGAGTTTCAAATCGCGTTTAGTGCTGTTCACAAGTTTGTGGTTTTTGTTGGTAAGTGTGGTGATTGCTTACACTTATCATTGGCAAAAAGAGACAATAGAACAAAGAACCAAGCAGAGCTTACATAAAGAGCTCGCGGTTCATATGCGCGATGATAATCCTCTGATGATTGGTACCGACTACAATCCCAAAGCACTCAAATCTATATTCCACACCTTGATGCTGATAGGGCCTGATTTTGATATTTATTTTCTGGATAGTCAGGGCAATATCACCACCAATGCTGCGCCAGAAGGCACTGTGTTAGCCAATCAGATAGATCTAGCACCCATTCAACAGTTCCTAAATGACGAGCCTTATCCTATTTTGGGCGAAGACCCGATCAACCCAGGCTCTCCTAAAGTATTTTCTGTGGCGGCGATTGAAGAGCTAGGGTCGACGGTGGGTTATTTGTATGTGGTGATAGGAAGTAATCGCCATACTGTGATCACCAACTCTCAGGTTGATACACCATACATCGCACTTGCAGGGCTTGTGCTGGTTTCTATTTTTGGCTTTGCGATTGGCGCTTATCTGCTAGTGAAACGCAGTCTGTTGAACCCAATTGAGGCGGTAACCAATAAATTGCAGCAACAAGCTGAGCAAGATTTTAGATTGGAACCTAACTTTGTCCATCAAGCACCAGAGTTGGTGCCCATCGCACGTTCTTATCAATTGATGGCGAAACACATCCAACAACAGTTTTTGCAGCTTGAGTATCAGTCATCACACCGCAGACAAAGCTTATTACAGCTCAGTCATGATTTGAAAACGCCATTATCGAGTGTTCTTGGTTACCTAGAAACGTGGAAGATTCAAAATCCGAAGTCAGACCCGTTGATTGACGTCGCTTACCGCAATGGCAACAAGTTGTCTGAACAGCTCCATTCACTACTCGATAGTGCCAAGAATGATAACCCTGTGCCCACGTATCAATACGCTTCAATCGATTTTAATGTGTTGATGAACGAATGCTTAGAAACGATACAAAGCCAGCATCGCCATAAGAATGTGGAGTTGAACGTCAATATACCTATTGGAATCAAGGCTGTGGGTGACAGTGATTTACTTGAGAGGCTGATCTTGAATCTGCTAGATAATGCGTTAAGGCATAGCCCGAGCGGAACAATGGTGTCGTTAGATGTAGGTTTAGAATCGGATTCAAAACGGGTGAAGGTCGTTATCCATAATGAAGTTGAACTAGAGGCCCCTAATGGTTCGTTAGGTATTGGCACCAAAATCGCTCAGTCGATACTGATGTTGCATCATAGTGTTTTAGAAACAACAAAAGCAGAAAACTCATTTCAACAAAGTTTCTATTTGCCTTCGGTATAGCCCTGACTGCCTTCGATTTAGTTCTATTTTCTTTCGATATCGTTCTACTTGCCGCTGTTCTAGGGGATAGTCGAGTTGTTCCTTGAGTAACGAACAACTCGTTGAGTCGCTTTTAAGTTAAGAAGTTAAGAAGTTGAGAAGTTTTTAAGTTGAAGGGGATTTATGCGTCTTTTTTGGCTTCGTTGCCTTCATTGCCTTCATTGCCTTCATTGCCTTCATTTAGTTCAGCATAGAAGTGCAGCAACTCTGTGAGCTCTTTTACCCAACCAAATGCTTCTGTCGGTGCTTTCAACAAAATCTTCTCGACTTTGTCACAGTGAGTTTCAAGGCTGATCGCTTGTTCAAGGTTGAACGACATTGCATAGAAGTGCCAAAGTAATAGGCGAGTCATGCGCTCGATGTTTTGTTGTGAATTATCCGACTCACTAAACGCAAGATTCACTTCACTTAGCGCGATTGCTGTCATTCGCAACATAGCATCAAATTTTGCTGATTGCATACGTTCTTCATTGGTCACTTCTTCCTGTTCGAACGTAAACAGTTCCGTCATTGCATCTTCAGGGACAAGGCGATGAATCATTCTTAAACTAAATTCTTCTAGTTCTTCACGAGGCATGTTGTTTAAGCAAGTTAAAGTGTAATCGCGTTGCATGGTGTTCTCTTGGATGAGCAAAAAGGTCGGACAGTTTAATGGAGAAGCGGACTTAGAAAAAGTAGATTTTGGATAAGCCTACATTTGTAGGCTTATCTGTGTACTACTAGCCTTAAAATCACGGCTTAGACTGGTAGGTTTGAACCCAGAATCAGGCTTTGCTATGGCTTGGGGGTTGATACCGCATAGACTTGTCATGCCTCATGAAAATGTTGCTCGCGACCAGGCTGCCGATGCAAATCGAACCAAGCGCTAACCAAGTCATCGTATCCGGAATTTCGTTGAACAGTGGGATCGCCAACAAGGTTGCAACAGCAGGTGTTGCACTGCCAAAAGCGGCCGAGCGTTCTGCTCCTAGTGTATTAACAGCATATAGATAAGTGAATGCTGC
This sequence comes from Vibrio sp. 10N.286.49.C3, assembly GCF_041469545.1. Taxonomy (NCBI): domain Bacteria; kingdom Pseudomonadati; phylum Pseudomonadota; class Gammaproteobacteria; order Vibrionales; family Vibrionaceae; genus Vibrio; species Vibrio sp. 10N.286.49.C3. The sequence goes on along the minus strand of NZ_JBFRKT010000001.1, from coordinate 37,843 downwards.
TATTAAGCCTGCACCTACGCCTTGCACCGCAGAATGCACGGCAAGCTCTGCAATTGGCCATTGAGCAATTGGTGTATCCATTAAATGGCTAGGGAGGGTTCCTGTAAGGATAAGGACCAGCAACAGCAAAGTGGAACAAAATGAGATAAAACCTGCACTCACGAGCGCATTAAGGTTGGCAACACGTGCTGAGATGGTAAAAGTTGCCCACATCAAGCTCCCGCACAAAAACAACACGTGACCTTTGGTGTATTCAAAGTTGAAGCTGCTTAAGCTACTTCCCAGAAACAACAATATCCCAAGCGAAACCAGACCTAAACCAACGACACGGTGTCGGCTAAGCGGCTGCTTAAAAAAGAGTACCGCGATCCCTGTTACACATAGAGGAAGCGTTCCCGGAACTAAAGCACTCCCGTGTGATACCGGAACGAACTGCATGGCTGTTCCTGCAACGAGTAAATAAGGTAACCCGCACCCCACAAACATACCGGCCAAGTATCGATTCGGGACAGCAGCGATCGTGCTACGTGCTTTCCACACCAAAGGTAATAGCGCCAATGCCGGTATGAGGAATCGAGTCAGTGCGATGTCTGCAGGTGTTAAATCTGAATTTGCGCCGCCTTTAAGAGAAAGAAAAAAGCTCGCCCAGATGAGCAGAGTGACAGTAATAGATAAATAGCCAAGCTTCATAATAAACAAGGAAAGTGAATGATGATTAATTATGGGGTACTTGGTGTGCCATAGGTTGGCAAGTTTTGTTCTAACTTGAGTTGTAGTTGATGATTTCTGCTAATATCTTGCCAATTGTTAACGAATTTAACCAACAATTGGTATTTGCTATGGATAGGATTGATAGACATCTTCTTGAGTTGCTTCAGAAAGACGGCAGGCTAACCACCGCTGAGTTAGCTGATGAAGTTGGCTTATCGGCTTCACCGTGCGCGAGGCGCATCAAAAGACTGGAAGAAAAAGGGATTATTGATGGTTACCGTGTGAGCCTGTCACGGGAACAGGTCGGCATCGCAATGAGCGTGTTTGTTGAGGTGAGCTTGAACAACCACCAAGAAGTGTCGATCGATAAATTTGAAAGTGCGGTTGTCGAGATGGAAGAGGTCATCAGCTGCCACGTTGTGTCTGGGGCTTATGATTACTTGTTAGAAGTTGTCAGCCCTAACTTGATGGCTTACGAAGCATTTACCAGAAAGCTACAGCGACTCTCCAACGTAAAAGACATACATACCCATCTTGCGATTAGGCAAGTGAAAGGCAATGCGCCACTTCCGGTTTATACGAGCTAACGGTTTATACGAGCTAACGGTTTATGCGAGCTAACGGTTTATACGAACAAACGGGCTATACGAACTAACAGTTTATACCGACTAAGCCGTAGGTAGGTGACACGCTGCCCGATGACATGAGCTGAAAACGAAATGATTTTATGACTAATAGGAAGTACGGTCGCTATTAACGGCTATCTGACGAATGCGGATACGCAACAATAAAAAACGGAGCACCTCGTGAAAGGTACTCCGTATATGATAGGTGCAAAACTTAGTGATACTTAAAGTTAGAGATTGAACAATCCCCGGTTTGAGCGTTGATTCTGAATGAAAAAGCATGTGAATGATAATCCACACCGTCATTCCAAATCGTCTCTCCAAATATCTTACATAGCTCTAGCTCACTTACTGAACCGAACTCTTCCATGTGTTTAGCGACAGATAAAAGTTTACCTCTTATCTCTGCAGTCCCTTCCGTGTTACTCAAGCAGTTGAAAGCCATAGTTTTTTGCATATTACCTAGCCAAAATATTTCTTGTTATTAAGTTATATGAATAATCATGATAACAATTTTCTGGCGTTTGTAAATCTATTTTGTGATGAATATCTCACATAGTCGCTTGCATTGGTCGGAAATTGAACGTCATTGTTGATAGTTACCACATTAGTTTTACAACTTATTGATAAAGCTTTGATTGATTGTATTTCTGAATGTGTTGGTTTGTTCGAACTATGATTATTGGGATAATCAAGTTAAGCAAGTGAGTAATCATTTTAGTTTTGTACATCGTTTATCGGTTGGTTTGTGTGGCGAGCTTCGTCAATCATCGTCGCTTCTTTACGGTATTTTGAAGAGAGCTGACGAAATTTTTTACTGAGTGTATGAAGATCTTGCGAGAGTGATTGTGAGCTTTGTACATGTACCTGTGCACTTTCTGTTTGACGCGGTAGTCTTGCTTTAGCGCAGTGTTTAGCTATGGTTTGCCACGAATGCGTTAGAGACTCCGCTCCATCTAGTTCTGTAGACACAATATACGCTTGTTTTAATAGAACCTCAGAGACATCATAAGCGGTATGCATATGACTATTGAGCTGCACATTAAATCTTTGTTCGTACTTTGCCCAAAGCCCAATGATCTGCTTTTCGTTGAAATGTTTAGATAGCAACGTTTGTGATTCATAGGTCGAGAGAACTTGGTTAAATTCTTTGGTGTATTGATTATAGCGTTCTTCAAATGATAACTGGCGATCTAACAGTGTTTGCCAGTTTTCACGGTCACAATGGTCTGCTAACGCGATATCGGCACTCAGAGGTACACTTATAATGACAACCTTCACCAAAAAATTCATGATTTACCTCTACTTAACTCGCTCTCTATTAAGAGTATAGATGAGCAGCAACATGAGTTGATGTACACTTGAAACATACCTAAAACGGAAGAGCTGGTGGATTTGATGAAAAAAGCGCTGATCGCTTTACTTGTGTTATTAATATTGGGCGGAGGAGGGGCTGCATACTATTTCTTCGTCATGAAAAAAGACCCCACTCCGCCAGAGAAAGAGGAAGCGCCGGCTGTTGAAGTCGCGGCGCAGTCTGAATCTGACCTTACATCCCTCACTACTCCTCAGCCTGAGCCAGAACAGACTGAGTTCTACGTTTTAGATAGAAAACTTAAAGTAGTCGAGCAGCCTGAAATTGATGGTTTGATAACCGACTATCTTTATAAGGGTGAAAAGGTCGAACTACTAGAGAAGCAAGGCGAATGGGCTCGTATCTCTGACTATATTGTTTTAAAGGAAGGCGGACCACAGACGGCGGAATGGATTTCAATGTCTGGGCTATCTAGTGATGAAGTGATTATCTCTGAGCAAGAAAACAGAGAGATACTAGATTCATACTTATCTAAATCCGATGATCTGAAGCTCCATCAAGAGACGTTCCGCAATACGGTTGCAGAGCTGATCTCGGATGGCGAATGTGACCCAAGTGATTTCGAGGAGTTAGGTGGTTGGGTGAAATCGGTGAAGTACAGTGACCGAGATGTCTATTTTATTTATTGCGGCGGACTGTCTCTTGAAAATAAAATTTATTTAGATGTAAATACAAATGAAATATTTACGAAGTAGAATCCCACGATCTATTTGTTAATAATGTTTACTTAAGCCCACTCATAGATTGAGTGGGCTTTTTTTGTCTATTAATAATGTTCAGCTTTCCAATTCAGAACGCTAATTATATTGAGGTTTATATAGAATGATAAGGAACCATTTATTAATGGCTAATTAGAGTTTCGTTATTATTCTCATGATCAATCATTTCAGATCCCCACATTGCATTCTTCTTGAAACAAGCTGAGAGATATAGGTTTGTCTCGTATTAACAAAGACTTATCTGCTTGGTGATAAAAGTAAAATTAAATAAACCTTATTAAAATCAAAGTATTATATCGCTTTACATCCATGTAACATTTCATTGATTTTGGGACGGAAGTCTAGTTTTTAATCATAATACGAAAATATTTTATACTTGTAATAATAATTTTTGATTTTGAGCTGTAGGGTTTAATTAAAGCAAAACGTAAAATTTAATTATCGACTAAGACATTATTTTATTAACATCATTGTTATTTAATTGCTTGTAAGGGATGGAACCATTAATGAAAAAGCTTGCTTTAATTACAGGGTCAAAAGGCGGTATCGGCTCAGCAATTTCCTCTAAATTAGTTGCAGACGGTTATCGTGTTATCGCGACTTATTTCACTGGAAATTACCAATGTGCACTGGATTGGTTTAACGAAAAACAATTCACTGAAGATCAAGTGAGATTGTTTGAATTAGATGTTACCAATACTGCGGAATGTGCGCTGAGCTTAAGCAAGTTGTTAGAAGAAGAAGGCACGGTGGATGTGCTGGTCAATAACGCCGGTATTACACGTGATAGCGTCTTTAAAAAGATGGGTGCCGAAGCGTGGAAAGAGGTGATTGAAACAAACTTAAACAGCCTTTTCAACGTGACTCAACCTCTGTTCGCTCCTATGTGTGAAAAGGGTAACTGCCGAGTCATCAACATTTCTTCAGTGAACGGTCTTAAAGGTCAGTTTGGACAGACCAATTATTCCGCAGCAAAGGATGGAATGATTGGTTTTTCAAAAGCCTTGGCAGCAGAGGGGGCTAGAAGCGGAGTGACGGTAAACGTGGTTGCCCCTGGCTACACAGGCACACCTATGGTTGAGCAAATGAAGCCTGAAGTCCTTGATTCGATTAAAAACCAAATCCCAATGAAACGTCTAGCGACGCCTGTAGAAATTGCAGACGCAGTGGGCTTTTTAGCTAGTGAATCTGGCGCGTACATTACAGGCGAAACACTGTCTGTGAATGGCGGCTTGTACATGCACTAATTGGCGAAACTGAAGGGAATGGAATAATGGAAAAAGTATTTATTGTTGCGGCTAAGCGCACGCCTATTGGTGCATTCACCGGGTCACTAAAAAACGTATCTGCGGGCGAGTTGGCTGGCGTTGCGATCAAAGGCGCGTTGGAGTCCGTAGATCTTTCGTTGGATGCGATTGATGAAGTGATCGTTGGTAATGTGATTTCGGCAGGTCAAGGCATGGGGGTTGCTCGTCAGGCTTCCATCTATGCAGGGCTTCCTGAAGAAACACCAGCATACGGTGTGAACATGATTTGCGGCAGCGGCATGAAGTCGGTGATGGACGCAGCGGCGCACATCAAAGCACAAGATGCTGAAGTGGTTATTGCTGCTGGCGTTGAAGTGATGTCCCAAATTCCGTTTGTGGTGCCCGCGAGTGTTCGTAATGGTCACAAAATGGGTGATATCTCAATGAAAGACTTATTGGTTGGTGATGGCTTAACCGATGCGTTTAATCACTACCACATGGGCATGACGGCTGAAAATATCGCCAACACGTTAAATATTTCGCGCCTAGCTCAAGATAACTATGCCCTAGAAAGCCAACAGAAAGCCGTCGCAGCGATTGAAGCGGGTAAGTTTAACGAGCAAATCGTGCCTGTAGAAGTTAAACAGCGCAGACAAACCGTCATTTTTGATACCGATGAGTATCCGAAGTCAGACGCGACATTCGAAGCTCTGCAAAAGCTTCGCCCAGCCTTTGACCGTGAAGGTTCGGTTACGGCAGGTAACGCTTCGGGCATCAATGATGGCGCAAGTGCCATTATCTTAGCGTCTGAATCGGCGGTAGCGAAATATGGCCTGACACCTTTAGTGGAACTGACCAGTTACGCACAGTCAGGTTTGGACCCAAAGATCATGGGGTTAGGACCTGTAGAAGCGGTTTCTAAAGCGCTTGATAAAGCGAATCTCACCCTCGAAGAAATCGATTTGTTTGAATTGAATGAAGCGTTTGCAGCACAAGCCCTTGGCGTAATGTACCAATTGTCAGAGCAGCATGATTTACCGCTTGATGCATTCAAGCCAAAGGTCAATGTGAATGGTGGTGCAATCGCGCTTGGTCACCCTCTAGGTGCGTCTGGCAATCGAATTATTGTTTCACTCATCCATGAAATGCTTGAACAGAAAACGACTTATGGCGTTGCTTCGCTCTGTGTGGGTGGAGGAATGGGAACCGCTGTTTTGCTAAAAGGTATTGCAGGTTAGAGCCTAAGGTATCGGTAGCAAGCTTAAAAACATCGGATCAGCTTTTCAAAGCATCGCGAGCTCATAGATGAATGTTGGCTGAAACGATGATTATACAAATTTATTAAACTATGTATTCATCAGGAGTTACTTATGTACACGGATATTTTCAAAACAATTACTGACCAAACAGAAAAGCAATTTGAACCGTACTTAAAGTTCAATAAGTTGGTTGCTAAGAACATTCAAACGATGACAGAACTGCAAATGAATGCGATGCAGACTTATACGGATATGGGTCTTTCTCAAATGAAGGCAGTAAGCGAAATCAAAGATGTAAACAGCCTGACCGCTTTCAATAGTCAACAACTCACGGCATTAACTCAACTGTCTCAGCAAATGATGAGTGACAGTACAAAATTGCAAGCGGCTGCCAAAGAATTCAAAGACGATGTTGAAACACTAACAACTGAAAACTTGAAAACAGTCACACCTGCATAAATTTAATCGCCATCGAATGAGGCAGTTTTACTGTGACATTCGGTGGCGATTTTCCGATTATTGGAGTCATGTTATGTTTCAACACTTCTTTTCGGACTACCTTGTTAAACTTCAACAAACAAACCAGCAATGGTGGGATAACTTTGAACAAAACAAGGAAGCCGCGCAATCTCCCCTAAATCAAGCGATGCAAGAATTGAATTTTGATGATGCATCAAAAATCTTCGAGCAAGCCGCCAACCAACCCGCCGTCCTGCTTCAGCTGCAATCTCAATGGTGGGAACAGCAACTGCAAATCTGGCAAAACGCAGCACTGATGGGCAACACTGAAAGTGTCATCTCAGAAGATCGCAGTGATAAGCGCTTTATCGATGATGCATGGAAGAACGACCCTTTCTATAGCTTCATCAAGCAATCCTATTTGTTATTCAGTAAAAGCTACATCGACACCATCAATTCTATCGAAGGCATTGACGAGAAAACCAAAGAGCGTGTGGCGTTCTTTTCACGTCAGGCAATCAATGCTCTCTCTCCTAGCAATTTCATTGCGACTAACCCAGAGTTGATGAAACTGACGCTTGAGCGAAATGGTGAAAACCTGCTTGATGGGTTAGAGCAGTTACAAGCAGACGTTGAAGCAAGCGCCGATATACTCAAGATCCGCATGACCAACAACAACGCTTTTCGATTAGGTGTGGATGTTGCGAACACCGAAGGTGATGTTGTCTTTCAAAACGAGTTGTTTGAACTGATTCAGTACCAACCAAAGACACCGCAGGTCAATGCGACGCCTTTGCTGGTCGTCCCGCCATTTATCAACAAGTACTACATTCTTGACCTTCGTGAGAAGAACTCGATGGTACGCTGGTTACTTGAGCAAGGACATAGTGTATTCATGATGTCTTGGCGCAACCCAGGTGAAGCGCAGAGGGACACTGAGTTTGGTGACTATGTCACGGAAGGCGTGGTTAAAGCCGTTGCTGCGATTGAAAACATCACAGGCAAAGAACAAATCAATGCGGCAGGTTATTGTATTGGCGGCACGGTACTCGCGTCTACGGTGGCTTACTACGCTGCGAAGCGCATGAAAAAGCGCATCAAAACAGCGACCTTTTTTACCACCTTGTTGGATTTCTCGCAGCCGGGTGAGGTGGGCGCGTATATCAATGAGACAATCATCAATGCTATTGAGAAGCAGAACGATGGCAAGGGCTATATGGATGGTCGTTCGTTGAGCGTGACGTTCAGTTTGCTTCGAGAGAACAGCTTATACTGGAACTACTATATTGATAACTACCTCAAAGGCAGTAGCCCGATGGAGTTTGATCTTCTGTACTGGAACAGTGATAGCACTAACGTGGCGGCTAAATGCCATAACTTCTTGCTGCGAGAGCTTTATCTTGAAAACAAACTGGTTCAAGACAAAGGCGTGAAAGTGGGCGGCGTATGGATTGATTTGAATAAAATTAAGATACCAAGCTACTTCATCTCGACCAAAGAAGACCATATCGCGTTGTGGCAGGGGACTTACCGTGGTGCATTGAACACTGGTGGCAACAAGACGTTTGTTCTGGGCGAGTCTGGTCATATCGCAGGCATTGTTAACCATCCAGAGAAAAAGAAATACGGCTACTGGTTGAACGACAACCTAGACGACTCTGCTGACGAATGGCTAAACAACGCAAGTCACAACGAAGGCTCATGGTGGACACATTGGGATCAATGGTTACAAGGCTTTGAAGCTGACGAGAAAATCGAACCTTTCAATCAAGGTTCCGAGCTACACCCTGTGATTGGCAAGGCTCCGGGTAACTATGTAAAACAGGTACTTCCTATCGTCGATAAAGAAGTCGTTGATGTACAGGCTCCGAAAAGCGACGCTTAGCTTGTTTAACGTGAGTGGTTGATACCTATTTCTACTAGGGTATTAGCCACTTATATCAGAGGTGCACTTATCAAGGGCCTCAATACCCAAACGCCGAATACCACTTGAGGTGTAACAATACAAATCGTCGTAAAAAAAACGGCCGTCTAGAGTTGTTGCATATGCCGTCAGTATGCTCCCACTATGAAATATCTCTATTCACCCTAAATTTACCTTCGAGTTGGCAAACTATTCGCTACTTTCATAAGGAGAAGTAGCGATGAATTACCGCATGTTAATGACTCTAGGGGTTTTGTTTAGTGCAAATGTATTGGCTGAACTTGATGAACCAGGCTGGGGAGGCGAAGTTGGAGTATTGGTCGGCTTTGGTAGTGAAACCGATGACTCAGAGGCTGTAAAAAAAGGCAGCTTGAACAGCAAGGGAGAATCGGATTCGAGTGCGCTTGTTGTACCATTAGGACAGTTGCGCTACACATTTGGTTCAGATAGCGACCAGCAGGTCTTTATGGGGACCTCGCGTGGCGATATCATTGAAGGTGTTTTTGCTTTTGAATTTGGCTACGCACTGGAATATGGCAACGAATCGGTTGTATCTTTCTCTTACCTTCCAACAATCGCAAATGGTGAAGTATGGGAAGACCCGTTTATAGCCAATACTGCGAGGACTAAAACCGACATCTCTGGTGATACCTTTCGTGTACAACTCGACAACTTATTAGATATTGGTTTATCGGGTGATTTCGCTGTCTACAAGCAAGACATTAAAAATGACAAATCGGGCGTTCATCTAGGAGTGCCAACAGGTGTACTCCAACGTGACGCTAAAGGCTATTATGCAAGCCTATCTATGGAGATGCCTGTTAGTGAGAGCTCTTTTATCGAACCATCGTTGTCTTATCAAAAACATCTTGCAGACGGTAAAGCAGTTTCTTTCTCTGATTACTCTGGCTCGTTGACCTACATAATGATGGTGGATGATCATGCATTCTCGGTCAATGCAGATTACAGTCACCGCTCATATGATGCATCCAATCCAGTATTCAAGAAAACACGTGAAGACAATGGATATAGCGCAACGCTTGGCTATGAATATATGGACGTTATGGGTTGGGAAGACTGGGGATTCAACGCATTAGCGGGTTATTCTAGTAACAATTCCAATATCGCATTCTATGATACCAGCGGATATTTGATGAGTGTTGGTGTTAGCTATCACTTTTAAGTAATTGACTACTTAATCACGATGAGTTGAGGGCTAGCATATTTGTTAGCCCTTTTTACTGTTTACTTTTTCGGCTAGAGGCTGCAACTGAATATGAGTGATGAAGCTTAAATTCAGTCAATGGCGACCAAAAATGTCCGGTCGGATCGCCATGAAGCTTGGTCATTCAACTTAAACGAAGTTAAGCATTGGTATTTGATTTTTCTTCGACCGGCAAATGAAGCCGAGCCAACAAGCCTCCCTCTATTTCCTCTGCTTCAAGATGCCATCCTAGCTTCTTACATATTTTCTCGGTTAAATCCTGCCCAAGGCCAAAGCTATCTTGAAATGGCAGATCAAGTTCCTGTGTGTTTATATTCTTGATGACTATGCTGTTTTCTTCGAAATAGATATGGATAGTGCCGCTATGTGTGTATTGGAAAGCGTTACGAATGAGGTTACCAACGACAATTTTGATTGGAGTCTCTGGAAGTTCCACTGTTGGGGCATGAAGGTAATTGCGGATGATGTCGATCTCTTCACCTTGAATTAAATACTCCAACTCTTCTATCAAATTATCTAATAAAGCGACGACCGAAACTAAGCTCTGATTCGGTGGCGTTTCACTCTTTCGGACTAGCCAGAGCATGGTTTCGGTAATTTGCTGCATGTTGCTGCTCGCGCGGTCGATACGATTGATCGGGCGCTGTAAATCTGAGGGCAGGGAGATGCGCTCTAAGATCTCCATATTTGCTCGTATGATTGCAATAGGCGTTCTCAATTCGTGACTAGCATGAGATAGAAAACGTTGTTCTCTTTCTACCAAATGCGCATTCTTACTGAGTGCCTTTTCTAGATAAAGCGCAACTCGATTGTATTCACTGAATTTAAAGTTGGGAGCGGGGTTCGCCAATAGGTCGTTGGACGCGCTTTCTGACCATTCGACGAGTTGTTCGGTTTTTTTTCCTACTCGGTAACTGTAGAGCCAAAGCGCTAATACAATAAAAAATATATAGCCAAGAGCAATATAGATAATAAGGTTGAAGCGATGATCGAACCACACATCTATTGTGTCGCCAATTAGGCGGTAGTCGTACCGAGCGACTCCGAATACCAATCGTCCGTCTTCGAGAGCAAAACGGTAGACACCAAAGACAGCCTCTTTCTTGATGTCGTTGGTAACCGTTTCATCAACGAAGACGACAGTGAACTCATCATTAACAAATGTCACATCCCGAAGTACGTCTTTACCATCGACCTTTATGTTAGGCAATTGGTCATAATAAAATGACACTACGTAAGATTTAGGTAGTTTGGCTTCTGGATTTATAAGGCGTACTTCGTTAAAGCTCAACCATTCACTGGCGAGTCGCATTTTTACTGAATCTTCTATTCCATATTCAAAGTGACGGATTAAAAGTTCTCCGAATAGTAAGGCTGTCAGAAGTGACAAGCCCAAGAAAAAGGTAGTAAGGTGACCCCGTATTGGGAAGCTCTTTTTCATGCTCATGGTTACCCTTTGATCCTCAGACCTTGGCCAACGACGGTTTCAATCAACTTAGATTCAAAAGGCTTATCGATTTTTTGTCTCAGTTGATAAACCTGTACTTTTATGTTGTTACTTTCTGGTGCGTCATTTGGCCATAAACACTCCTCTATTTCTCTACGAGTAACCACTTGTGGACTTCGGCGCATGAGGAGTTCTAAAAGCATTAGGTTGAGTCGATTTAAGTCCAAGACTTGTCCTGATCTTGATACTTGCTGGCTTTCTAGGTCATAGACTAAGTCACCTTGTACTAACCTTTTTTGTTGGCTACTTCTTCGCTTAGAGAGCGCCTTGATACGTAAGGCGAGCTCTTTCATTGCAAATGGCTTGATTAAGTAGTCATCGGTGCCTGCATTGAAGCCAACTTCTTTGTCTTGCAGCGTATCTTTTGCCGTCAGCATCAAAATAGGCGTATCGTCACCGTCGTCTCGAAGTCTTTCACAGACAGTAAAACCATCTATTTTGGGTAACATTAGGTCAAGAAGAATAACGTCATAGTAGTTTTGTTTTGCGAGTGTAAAACCGCTTAACCCATTGTAAGAATGATCGCATTTGATGTTTTCAAATTCGAGAAACTCTGCAACAGAAGCGGCGAGCTCCTTGTCATCTTCAACTAATAACACGTTGATAGATAAGTTAGATTTCATTTTTCTTAACCCCAGTTAAAGAAGCGGATCTTTGGGTAATTATGTTGTGACACAGCCGCTTGATATCTTGTTGAACCATTAGCAATACGGGTACCAAAAGAAGTGTTATTACCGTTGCGAATAAGATTCCATACCCCATTGACGTAGCTGCTGGTATTAAAAACTGAGCTTGAGGAGAGGTCTCTGACAGTAAGGGCACTAAGCCAAAATACGTGGTTGCAGAAGTCAGCACAATAGCCCTTAAGCGTCCTGTTCCTGATTCAATTAACGCCTCGTACACGGTATCACCACTCATTATCTTGGTATTAAAGCGTGAGATCAGTAAGAGGCTATCATTCACGACGACCCCGGTTAATGCAAGCATTCCAAACAGAGAAAGTATACTGATGGGTATCCCTTGGATTAAGTGTCCCATCAAGGCGCCCACAATACCAAATGGAATTGTGCACATGATCAGCAGTGGCTGGAAATATGAATTGAGTGGTATTGCAAGCAATGCGTAGATGCCGATAAGAGCGATAGCAAACACGCTATACAGTGAATTTGATATTTGTTCCTGCTCTTGTTGCTGTCCAGAAAGGACAATGTTTAGGTCACGATACTTATTCTGTAATCTTTTAAACAGGTCGCTATCTAGCTTATCAATGATCTCTTCTGGAGAAGCGATCGTTTTATCAACATCAGCTGTTATCACGTTGACTCTGTTACGATTCATTCGTTCAATATTTTTGGACACATATCGAGTCGATATATTGGCTACCGCATTGAGTGGTACTAACTTACCATTGCTCAAGCGAATTTGTGCGTATTTGAGATTATCCAGTGTTTGTCTTTTCGCCTGAGGGTACTGAATTTTGACCTTTATTTCATGCGAATCTTCTTGAAATTGCTGCACTTCATAACCTTGATAGGCCATGTTGAGTTGCTGTAAGAGATTCGATGTAGTAAGCCCCATCGTTAACCCCATATCGTTAACTTTAATATCAACTTGGGCTTGTGTATTCGCGAGGCTACTTTTTATTCCATGCACACCTTGTACATTATTGAGATGATCAGTCAGTTCGCGAGTTGCGTTGCTGATCGTTGCTTCATTTTGACTTCTTAATTCTATGCATATTGCTTTATCGCTGATCATATCGGCTAAGAAATTGGCGCTGTCTATGCCTTCAAGTGTTGGGACCATGGATTGCCATTCTTTAGCGATTGCACCCGCGCTGATTGGGCGTTGAGTGTTGCTCGAAAGGCCAACAATGATTTGCGAACTGTTATTGGTGGTTTCTACCAATACACTTTGGATTGGTGGTACAGACAGCGCATATTGCTTAACCAACGAATCATTCAATGATGCCGCCATTTGTTCAACTTTAAGTGTTTCACGTTGTACTAATCCGTAGCCAGTATCATCTTCGAATGCGAGCTCGATCGTGATGAAGTTAGTAGAAATCTCTGGGAAAAATACCGACTTAAGTTTGCCAGTTATTAGCGAACCGCCAACTAGAATACACAGGGAAAAAAAGCCAAAAATTACAGCATAACGGTAGCGTATAGCCAGTTGTAAACAGGGTTTGTAGAGATGCCAAGTGATGTACTTGAAACCACGTAGAACACGTTGTTGAATATAGTGCCATACGGCAGGAATACCCCATGCTGAAGTCGGTTCCATTTTGACTCGGGCAAGGTGAGCTGGGAGAATTAATTTGGACTCAATGAGTGAGAAAATCAGACAGAAAGTTGCAGCCATGGCAAATTGCGCAAAGATTTTACCGAGTTCCCCTTCGATTAAGCTGAGAGACATAAAAGCGACGATGGTCGTCAACACACCAAATGTGGTTGGTGTTGCAACTTTTTGCGCGCCAGCGATGGTCGACTCAACGGAAGCTCCGTGTTTCTCTCTTTGTTCGTAAATACTTTCACCAATGACGACGGCATCATCAACAACAATTCCGAGGGCCATGATGAAGCCAAAGGTGGTTAATTCATTAAGGGTGAGTCCAAAGAAAGAATCTCCCATAAGGACCATTGCACCGGCAAACGTAACAGGTAGGCCAACGGCAACCCAGAAAGCGACACGTATGTTTAAGAGCAGAGCCAGTAAAATAACAACGAGAGCGATACCTTGAGCACTGTTCTTCAGTAGCAAAGATAAACGGTTTTTAATCGGCTCACTTTGATCATTCCATTGGGTCAGGTGGATACCGTTCGGCAGAGTCAATTGGTAAGCATCAACGATGGATTTGGTCTCTTGGGCTAGCTGGTTGATGTTTGATTGACCATACATTTTCACCTTTAATCCTACTGATGGATGGCCGTTATAACGAGTAATGCTGCCGTCGTCGTCAAATCCTAATTCAATATGTGCAATGTCGGACAAGAGTATGGTTTGCCCTGTTGCTGTGCGTTTAATGGGCAGCGAAGCGAACTCTTTCGCGCTTCGGTGTTGCTGGTCCGCTTTAAGAACTAACGTCCCTTGAGAACCTTTGAGCTGGCCGGCCGTTTGGGTTAATGATTCTGCTCTAATTTGGCTGACAATTTGCTCCATCGTGAGACTGAAAGCTTGCAATTTGGCCTCGTCAATTTCAATCGAGACCTGCTGAGATTTTCGGCCAATGTAATCAACCTTTTGTATCAAAGGAGAGTCTAGGAGCTTGTGTCGTAACTCGTCTAAATAACGTTGTAATGCACCGATAGGCACGTCACCAAACAGGTTAATTGGAACTACCTCTTCAAGGTCGGCTTGACGCGTGATCACTGGTTTTTTTGCTTCACTAGGTAAATCGCCAATAGCATCAACCGCACTTTTTACATCTTGTTGCAGTTTGTCGAGTGAATAGCCACTCGACTTAGTGATGGTTACCGTGGCACCGTCACTACTTGAACTGCTGTGTATCTGTTTGATGCCTTCTACACCTAACAATGAATCTTCTATTTTTATCGCAATGCTTTCTTCAGCAGAGCGAGCTGAGCCACTTTGATATTCGACGCTTACCGTAATATTGGTAGGGGGGAGTGAGGGGAAGCTTTCTACCCGTGATTGGATAACCGAAAAACCACCCGCGACTATGATCAAAACCATTAAAAGATTTGCGGCAACTGGGTTGTGAACAAACCATGCGATAACACCATGAGTTTTTAGGTTATTGTCCATCATTCACCTCTTTAAATGATTTGTTCCCAGAGGCAGGAGTCGGGAGGCTACGATTTAATGCGAGTTTGTCCGTGTCGTCTGGCTGAGGGCTATCCGAAAGTGCTAATACTTGCATTCCCTCCACGTAGCTGGATAACGGCTTTACAACCAAAGTGATGTGTTGATTTAGGTTGCCCTGTTCAAAACCAATCGCATCGATATCTTGAAACAGTGATTGAGTCTTGTGACGATGAAGTTGACCTTCTTTGACGTACCAAATATTGCCGTCTGCAGTAATGGAAGAGGATGAAACTACAAAACTATCTGAGTGGCTCTTACCTTGAATGACAACTCTAACAAAGCTCCCGATCAGCAAAGGATCTGGCTGTTGAAGAGGGGAGTCTATTTTTAATATGAGGTTACGCATACGTGTTGATTGTTCCACGAGCAGTGAAAGGTGACTCGCCCGTGCTGCCCATTGTTGCCCTGAATCTGAATTTGATGCTGACTGAATTGTCACCGACAGTGCACTCAAATCGGAGGGGAGCTGTTGCCAGTCGCGTTCTGTGAGCTGAAGATGTACTTCAGCCGTTTCTATGGATTTGATCTGTCCCAACGAGGTTCCGGATGCAACAACACTGCCTGTGGTGACGTTGCTTTGGCTGACAATGGCATCAAAAGGAGCATGGATACTCGTGTTATTTAGTTGTTGCTTAGCATCTTCAACTGCTTGTTGTGCGGCGTTTAATCGTGCCTTTGCTGCTTTAAACTGAGGCTCTCGCAAAGCGAGGGGGCTCGGTGCCTCTTCTATACCTGAAGTTTTCCACTCTTTTTTAGCACGTTGATGTTTGCGTTGTTCTTGGAAAAATGAAAGTTGTGCGTTAGCTAGCTCCTTTTCTGCGTTAGCCAGAAGTACTTGGTAACTGGAATCGTCAATGTGAAATAGCAGATCACCTTTAGAGATTTGTTCACCTAGTTGAAATTTTTTTGCTTTCGAAAGAATCACTCCTGAAACCTGGCTCGTGAGCGTTAAAGTTTCTTCTGGAATTACCTGACCGTAACCTTCAATGGTAGAGCGGTGTTGCCCGGCAGCAATGTCGACTGTGGTGACTTTGATATATTGGTGAGGCTGAGCTTCCAGCGCTAACGTTGTTTCTTCGGGGATTGACTTCATGATGTACATCGCGGTGGCAATGATACTGAGCAAGCCCAAAGCCGTAACAAGTATCTGTTTCATTTTAAACCCCCATTCCTAATGCTAACCCTAAGGTAATTCTGTTTGAGAGCCGAGTACGCTGAGTATTAAGCAACTGGATTTTAGATTGGTAAATAGATTGTTGGGCGATAAGCAGTGCCAAAACGTCACTGGCTCCTTCCTGGTAAAGGTTTTGATAGTTTTTCATACTAGCCTTGGAGAATGTAAAAGCATCTCGATAATGCTGTTCTTGTTGTTTGAGGTAGAACTCTTTGTCTAGTGCATTTCCTACCTCATTGATGGCAACCAATAGTTTCTTTTGGTAATCAACAAAGCTCTCTTCTGCTTGAAGCTGAGCTATTTTTGCTTGGGTTTGTAGTGATGATTGGTCAAGAAGAGGTGCGCTGATCCCTCCAACGAGATTCCACAGGGAAGGATTGTCGATAAGCTGGTTTGGTGTTGAACCGCTACGATAAACAGAGGCAGACAGCGTGAATTTAGGCAGTAGATCTTTGTAAGCAACTGCCGCGCTTTTGTCGGCGGCGAGCACTTGCTGATAAGCGGCAAGGAGATCAGGACGTGATCCAATCATTTCTCCGGGAAGACGTAATGGCGGAGCTTCAACTTCTGGGATCGTGAAAATCATTTGGTTAAGCTTGGTGTCGCTCTTACCTCGCAAGGTATTAAGTCCTCTGATTGCGATAAGTTGATCTTGCTCTTTAGCCGCTAAACTCGCTCTTACTCTGGATGTTGCAGCACGAGCTGTGTCGAGGTCTGCTTGTTCTTTAAACCCATCGAGCACTTGCTCTAGTACAATATTCTCAGTGTTTGAAAGGCTTTGTAGCCAGCGTTGTTCAACCCCGATCACTCTTGCTCTGTAAGCAACATCAAGCCACGTCTCTATTACGCGAGCCGCGAGAGAGTTTTGTGCGTAAACATAGTCAAGTTGTGTTGCCTGTTGTTTCGCGTTAGCTGCTCTTGCTGTGTCAGCTAAGCGTCCCCAAACATCAAACTCCCAACTTAAATTCAAAGACAGTTTGTGACTGTTCTGAATCTGACTTGTTTTTTGTCTAGAGGCTTGAAAGTCTGTATTTAAAGAAGGTTGAAGGTATTGATCACTTTGAGCCGCTAATAGTTCAGCTTGCTTCAAGCGAAGTGCAGTTTTATGTAGGTCGTGGTTATTGGTGAGGGCTTCTTGAACCAGATCGGCGAGAGCTTGATTGTTGAACAGCGAGAGCAATTGTGTTGACATCGTAGTGTTTACGTATCGTTGAGAGCTTTCCCATTGCTCGGGAATCTGGGTTGTATTGTTCAAACTGGCTTGCGGCGTTGGTGATAGAGAAGCGCAACCCGTGAGATAGGTCAGACTACCCAGTAGTAATAATGCGGATAGGGGGCGGTGTGTGTTCATGCTGTCTTACTCTAAGGTATTTATCTATAGATATACCTAACAGCGAGTAAATTGGAGGTGAAATGAGTGTTTGGTTATTGATTAAAATTGGATATGGGTATGGGCTAGTAAAGGGTTTATGAAAGAACTTCTGAAAACATAAAAGCCACTGAAATCAGTGGCTTTCTAGACTTGTCCGTTTTATCTAATCAGGCCATACATGGAAAGTGCTGACCTCATCCCCCTCGAATAGCAGGTTCTATTAAAAGAAAGGGGTGACATCAATTTCAGCCTTCGTAGGAGAAATTGCTTTTACAATCGTATGCCAGCTGTGTTTTAAATCCACATACTTGACGTCAATGAAACGTTTATTCTTTCGTGAATAGAAGCACTTAACGACAGGCTCAACAGGAGCATCATCATTCGATGACCATACAATTCCAAGATGGCCATTGCTCAGCTCAACGATGGCCCCAATAGGGAAAATACCAATGCAATTAATAAATTTGTACACCAATTGTCGGTCTAAGTGATTAGGTGTCATACCTAACATGATTTTAAACGCTTCCGCTGGGCTCATTCCACGTTTGTAGCAACGGTCAGCCGTCAATGCGTCATAGATATCGACGATACAAGCCATTCGGCCGTGCTGCGGAATTTGCTCGCCACTCAATCCATTAGGGTAACCTGTACCATCTAACTTTTCATGGTGCATTAAACATACATCACGGCTAATTTGACTTAAGCCTTCGATTTTTTTGATGATAGGTTTAGCGAATTCTTGGTGTTGCTTGATGTGAGCGAATTCCTCCTCGGTTAAACGAGAAGGCTTGTGCAAAACATTATCATCGATATGCACTTTACCGACATCATGAATAATCCCACCAATAGCCAATGGCTTTAATCGGTCTTTGCCAAAACCCAAATGCTTGCCAAATGTGACCAAAAGTGTGGCGACATTAACGGAATGTTCAAGCAAATAGGCATCTTTCTTACGTAATGCAGAAACACATTGCAAGGCATCTGAATTGATCAGTGCTGATTCAATCAGCTCATCCGCCCAACCATCCAGTTCATCCGAAACAAACGTATGCGAATCAAATGTTGCCGTAATAATTTTCTGAGCAAGACCGCGCGCTTCTTGGATGATTCGCTCTGCATTTTTTTGTCTTACTTCTCGAGAGACCAATTTACTTGGAGAATTTTTACTGCTCTTTTGTTGTTCCTCACTCGTTTCGTCATCAGGAACGGGGTGAAATTTACAACCTTTAGCAGAGAGCTTCTTGTCAACCCAGACATACTTAATGCCTTTATTAACTAATGTATCAATTCCTTTTTTTGAAGACACGCGTCCAGCGTTAGATAAATAAACACGCTCACTTTTCTGAATTGATGTAACAAACATTCCCACAACCAATGTGTTTATGGAAATTTTTACTGAGTCTTTAAGGTCGAACTGCATTAAATTCAATTAAGTGTTGTCAAAAACAGTGTGATTCTAATCCAATTTCGCGACGAATCTAGTCAAATTGTTGATTTATTTACTCAAAACACCTGAAATTAATCGTGAAACACGTGAAATCAATAGCAAAACACATGAAATTAAAAACAAAAGGCCGAAATGTCACAGAGTTATGCTTCGATCTTAGCGATATTGTTTAAAACGGTTAAGTGGCAGTGGTGTAGTAATAAGCGTTCTTTTCTAATCGAAGTGTCTATCTAAAGGGCTCTGTAGAAAGGTACTTTGTATTGTGGATGTGACTTAAGAGGTGAGGTAGGGAGGTTGCCACCTATTAATAAAAAGATAAAACGTTAGATATTAAAAAAGCCACTGAAATCAGTGGCTTTTTAGAGTCAACCCATATCAGAATGGATTAAAATTAGCTGATAAAAGTTGACGTACTCTTCGATTTCTAATCGATTTCTTTGTCTTTAGTCATAGATAAAAGCCAAAGAGATACGGCTGCAACACCTGCAAAGCCACCAAGAATGATAACTGGCATAGCGCTGTAACCTAGGATGTGCCAAATTACGTTCTCTAAAGTACTCATTCAATCGCTCCTTATTGCCAGCCTTCAACGCCGTGCATGTCTGGTAGTTTGTGTGCGATACCTTTGTGACAGTCTACACACGTTTTTTCACCAGAAGCTAGCGCTGTCGAGTGTTGTTTCGCACTACGAGGGCTCTGCTCTGAGAAGTCCATGTAATCGAACTGGTGACAGTTACGACACTCAAGTGAATCATTCTTTTTCAATCGAGCCCATTCGCGTTCTGCTAAGTGAGCACGACGTGCTTTGAACTTTTCTTCAGTATTGATGGTTTTCGCAATAAAGTGTGCGTATAGCTCTTTAGAAGCCTGAACCTTACGAACAATTTTATCTGTCCACTCATGAGGTACGTGACAGTCTGAACAGATAGCACGAACACCAGAACGGTTAGAGTAGTGAATTGTTTCTTGGATTTCAGCAACGATAGGTGCGTGACAACCAGAACAGAACTCTTCCGTATTGGTTGCTTCCATACCCGTGTTGAATGCACCCCAGAACAAAAGACCACCCGAGAAACCCAAGAACAAAACAACGCCTACCGCCGCTTTACTTGGTGTCGCGAGTCTTTTCCAAAACGCTTTAAGTAATTTTATCATATATAGCCTCTCTTACAGTCCGGCTACGATTAACGCAGTGAATCTACAGGTTTGAACTCGTTCTCAACTAGCGGTTTAGCATTAGCTTGAGGTACGTGACACTGTAGACAGAAGTAACGACGAGGTGAAACATCAGCAAGTACCGCATCTTCGCGGTTCATGTAGTGAGTTACACTCACTTTAGTTGCACCCATTTCTTTTGCGTTTTTCCAGCTATGACAAGCAAGACACTTGTTAGCGTTAAGAGACACTTCATAGCTACGAATAGTATGAGGTACTAAAGGTGGTTGGTATACGTAGTCACTCTCAAGTACTTGGTCACGAGGAAACTTTTTGAAGTCATCTGCTGCGCGAGTTGCTTCAAGTTCACTTGCACCACGTAGAGATTCTACGCCACCAATGCCGCCTGGGTTATCCAGCTCAGCTTGAGCTTGAACTGCACCAGCTAGCAAAAGACCAGCTGATAGTAGGGCAGTAATCAGTTTTTTCATGGTTAATTTCTCCGCCTAAAGGCTAATTCTTTGAGTGGACTACTTCCTTCAAAAAGTGATGAAAAAAGTAGTCGCAATATTAAATACGTTAGATCTTGTATCTAGGTTCGAAAAGCGCTTGGCTCTTAAGAAACCTTAGTGATCTTAACTGGACACTTCTTGTAATCCGTCTGCTTAGACAGAGGATCCGTTGCATCCAAGATCAACTTGTTGATCAGAATTCTTGCATCAAAGAATGGTACGAATACCAAGCCTTGTGGTGGACGGTTACGACCACGAGTTTCAACACGAACGCGTACTTCACCACGTTTGTTTTCGATAAGAACTTCATCACCACGGCGAAGGCCACGAGCTTTAGCATCAGCAGGGTGGATGTAACAAAGTGCATCCGGTACTGCTTTGTAAAGTTCTGGTACACGACGAGTCATAGTACCTGTGTGCCAGTGCTCAAGAACACGACCTGTACATAGCCACATGTCGTATTCGTCGCTTGGTACTTCTGGTGGCGCTTCGTAAGGAGCATTGATGATAAGAGCTTTACCATCTGGCTTACCGTAGAAATCCCAACCAGAACCTTTCTTAGCGTATGGATCTGAACCTTCTTTAAAGCGCCACAGTGTTTCTTTACCGTCAACAACAGGCCAACGTAGGCCGCGGACTTTGTGGTAAGTGTCGTAAGGTGCTAAATCGTGACCGTGGTCGCGACCAAAGGCTGCGTATTCTTCGAATAGACCTTTTTGAACGTAGAAACCTTGAGCTTGAGCATCGTCGTTAAGCTCTTGTGCTTCAGACAGTGGGAATGCATCAACGTTGCCGTTTTTGTACAGCACGTCGTACATCGTTTTACCACGATACTCAGGTGCTTTAGCTAGAAGCTCTTCGCCCCAAACTTCTTCAACAGTGAAGCGTTTAGAGAACTCCATGATTTGCCATAGGTCAGACTTTGCTTCACCTACGGTTTTAACTTGTTGGTACCATGCTTGTGTACGACGCTCAGCGTTACCGTAAGCACCTTCTTTTTCAATCCACATTGCTGTTGGAAGGATAAGGTCAGAAGCTTGAGCTGTTGCTGTTGGGTACGGGTCAGAACATACAATGAAGTTGTCTGGGTTACGGTAACCTGGTAGACGTTCAGTGTTGATGTTTGGACCAGCTTGCATGTTGTTGTTACACATTACCCAGTACGCGTTGATCGTACCATCTTTTAACGCACGGTCTTGCGCAACAGCGTGTTTACCCGGTTTAGGTGGGATAGTGCCTTCTGGAAGCTTCCAGATGTCTTCTGCAATCTTACGGTGTTTAGGGTTAGCAACCACCATATCTGCCGGTAGACGGTGAGAGAACGTACCTACTTCACGAGCTGTACCACATGCAGATGGTTGGCCAGTAAGTGAGAATGGGCTGTTACCTGGAGTAGAAATCTTACCTGTAAGAAGGTGGATGTTGTACACAAGGCTGTTCATCCATACACCACGAGTATGTTGGTTCATACCCATAGTCCAAAGTGACATTACTTTGATGTTTGGATCTGCGTATTGCTTAGCCAGCTTGATAAGGTCATCTTGAGATACACCTGACATTTCAGATGCTTTTTCAACGGTGTATTCAGCAACAGAAGCTTTGTAGTCTTCGAAGCTGATATCAGTCATTTTACCTGAGTTAGGGTTCGCAGCGGCTTTCTGTAGTGGGTCATTGTCACGAAGGCCGTAACCGATGTCTGTTGTTGCTTGCTTGAAGTTCGTGTGTTTGTTCACGAATTCCCAGTTCACCGCATCGTTTTGAATGATGTAGTTAGCGATGAAGTTAGCAATCGCAAGATCTGATTGAGGTTCGAAGATGTAACCTGTGTCTGCAAGCTCGAAAGAACGGTGGTAGTAAGTAGACAGTACGTTTACTTTAACGTGTGGGTGGCTTAGACGACGGTCTGTAATACGAGTCCATAGTACTGGGTGCATTTCTGCCATGTTTGAACCCCACAGTACGAATGCATCTGCGTGTTCAAAGTCATCGTAACAACCCATTGGCTCATCGATACCGAAGGTACGCATGAATGCACCTACCGCAGAAGCCATACAGTGACGAGCGTTTGGATCGATGTTGTTTGAACGGAAGCCCGCTTTCATCAGCTTAACCGCTGCGTAGCCTTCCATTACTGTCCACTGGCCTGAACCGAACATACCAACGCCTGTTGGACCATTCTTCTTCAGAGCGGCTTTCCATTTCTCAGCCATTACGTCGAAAGCTTTGTCCCAAGATACTGGTGCAAAATCACCATCTTTGTGGAACTCACCATCTTTCATACGAAGAAGAGGCTGTTCAAGACGGTCTTTACCGTACATGATTTTTGAAAGGAAGTAGCCTTTAATACAGTTAAGGCCTTTGTTTACCGGTGCTTCTGGGTCGCCTTGAGTCGCGACCACTTTACCGTTTTGAGTACCAACTAGTACCGAACAGCCCGTACCACAAAAACGACAAGGCGCTTTATCCCACGTGATTTTTGTTTGATCAGAGCTAGCAATCAGGTTGGTTGCTGTTGCTGGTAGAGTTACACCTGCAACGGCTGCCGCTGATGCAGCTGCGTTTGCTTTCACAAACGCGCGTCTTGTCATTTTCATACTTCACCCTCAAGTTGAGAATTGTTGCTTCCAGTTTCTAAATCCGTTTCGTCTAGTCCAGTCTCGATTTGGTGGTAAACCAAAGCTGTCCCTAAAACGTTCGTAATATTATTAATTTCTTCGATGGTGTCCGTAACAAAACCTTGGTTCTCGGTTTCTAGGACCACGATGATTTTGCCTTCAGGGCTACTGCCGTAGATTTCCGCATTATCGTATTGCTCGATTTGTGCTTTGATCTCGTCTAGATGCTCTGGGCTCACATGCACGACTAAACTTGATATATGCACTTCATTTAGTGCCATAAATTGCTCTCGTTATTTTTGTTTTATGCATTACTCACAAGAATAGCCGAAGTAGGGCAAACTGCTACGCAGGCTCCACAACCGCTACACTCATCTAACTCGATTTTTGGTAGAGCAACACTGCCTGCTCTAAGTTGAAATTGAATCGCCATAGGTTCACACATGTCACCACAGCTTCGGCATTCAACATTTTGTTGGGCCAAGCATTTATCAGAGATAGTTGCTTTTGCCAGCCAAGGCGTTTCTTCCTTGGGTTTAAAAATTGGCTCTGGACAAACGTCTGCACATTGATAACAGAATGTACATTCGTCTTTTGAGAAGTCGACAGTAGGAAAACCACCGTCGCCGACAATGATGATGTGTGTCTCGCAACTTTCGATGCATTTACCACAACGTGTACAATCATCTGCGAAGCTTTCTAGACTTTTAATCCAAGGCAATCGAATTTGGCTTGAATCTACTTTTCGCCTAGAAAATAGGCGTCGTCTCGATAGGTCTACCACTAAATGCCTACTAATGTTGCTAAGATGTTGTAATTGTAGATCATTGTTTCGTTAATATCTTGTCATTTATCCTCACAAGTAGTGTAGTTTTAGAAATATTTGTATAAATACCCCTTAAGGGCTAAATAGGATCCTATATTGTCTTAGATCAATAAATTATGAAGCGTTTGGTCACATATTGAATGGAGCTCTGTTTTTTGATGTGTGACAATAGGTTCTCGATAGCCATTTTTATACCTTCAGGATATTAACTTTGCTTATTAAACCTGTTTCATCTGTGACGAGTACAATAGCTAAATCATTGCTATTTATATTGCTCCTTTCAGTTGCCACCACCGGTTTTGCTATTTTTACATTGGCGTCCAGCCTTAATGATGCCGAGGCGGTTAATGTAGCTGGCTCGATGCGCATGCAAAGCTACCGTTTAGCGCATGATATTCAAATAGAATCAGTGGATTACGATTCTCATATTCGTGAATTTGAAAGTTCCCTTTATTCCACATCGATGACTAATTTGGTGAGTTGGGAAGTGCCAACTGATATTACAAATGATTATTATTTAATAATTGGCCGTTGGCATGAATTGAAGCAGGTCTTAAATAGCGAAGATAGAAAACACTACCTGGTACTTGTTGAAAATTTTGTTATTGAAATCGACCGCTTTGTTTTTAAGTTACAAGAATTTTCAGAAAATAAATTAATTAAATTGGCATGGGCTGGTGGTATAGGTCTAGGTGGAATACTCGTCATATCTCTTTTTGTTGTTCATTTTGTACGTAAACAAGTTGTTAAGCCTCTACACGCTCTCGTTAGAGCTAGCCAGAGAATAAAAAATAGTGATTTCGAGGTTAAGTTGGAGGTTACCAACAATAATGAACTGGGCATTTTGACCAAAACATTTAACTCGATGGCGAAAGATTTAGGCGTGCTGTATCGAAACCTTGAAGATGTTGTCGATGCCAAGACGGTTGAGTTACAAAATGCCAACCAATCATTGCAAGCTCTCTATTATTCTTCTCAAGAACTCACGGTAACGCGTGTTGCACCGGAAAATTTCCGAGCTATTTTGCAGCACTTGGTCAGCCTAGAAGGGATTGAATCGCTAAGGTTAGAAATCGTCGATAATTCGGGACGTTCTTTGATTATGGATGAAGGTTACGACCCGACTTGCGATTATGAAAAGTTTGAAATGAAACTGGATGATAACGAGCTTGTTTTGGGCTATCTGTATTGCTCATATCATCATGGTCATTCAACTAAGACGCTAATTGAGAGTTTTATTCAACTGTTATCGAGAGCTATCTACTATAATCGCGCTCAAAAGAAAGCAGAGCAGCTTATTATTATGGAAGAGCGAGCGACGATTGCGCGTGAACTGCATGATTCATTGGCCCAATCGCTGTCGTATTTAAAAATCCAAGTGACATTGTTAAAGCGTGTTATTGGTAAACTTCCGGAACACAAACATCGAGAGCAGTCTGAGCAGATAGCATCTGAGATAGGGAATGGGTTAGCCGGTGCCTATACTCAATTGAGAGAGCTACTCACCACATTTAGGTTATCCATCAAAGAGGGTAGCTTTGGAGATGCTTTGAGCACCATGCTAGAGCAACTTAGTGAAAGAACCGATGCGAAGATTAAATTAACTAATAACCTTTCATCGCTAGAGCTTGATGCGCACAGTCAGGTTCACTTGCTTCAATTGATTCGTGAAGCAACAATAAACGCAATAAAACACGCCAATGCCGACTTGATAGATGTATGCTGTATCGATGAGGACGGACAAGTATTAGTCGTGATTAAAGATAATGGAGAAGGCTTTGACCCAAGTAGTTCGAAGATGAACCACTACGGAATGAGTATTATGCAGGAGCGTGCGGCAAGACTGAATGGTGACTTAACGATTGAAGCGGCTCAAGGTGAGGGCTGTACAGTCATATTGAAATATAAAAGTTTAAAGGAAGTTAAAGTTGACGATTTGTAAAGTAATGTTGGTTGATGATCATCCATTGATGCGCAGAGGTATAAGCCAATTACTGAGCTTTGAAGATGAATTTGAAGTGATTGCAGAAGCAAGTAACGGTACTGAAGCGGTCGCTCTTGCCCATGAAGAAGAACCTGATTTGATCCTGTTGGATCTGAATATGAAAGGCATGTCTGGGCTAGATACTCTGAAAGCACTTCGTACTGATGGTTCAAGCGCTAACATCGTTATTTTAACGGTTTCTGATAGCCCTGCGGATATCGAAGCGATTGTTAAAGCGGGCGCTGATGGTTACTTACTGAAAGATACTGAACCCGATGAGTTGATTGAACTGCTTAAGCAAGCACATAGCGGCGATAAGGCATACAGCAGTGTGGTAGCTCGCTATTTGAATGATGCTGACAGTCGAAATGATATCTTCGACCAATTGACTGAACGTGAAATGCAAATTCTTCAAGAAGTCGCGAAAGGTTACCGTAACAAGCAGATCGCCGATCACCTGTTTATTTCTGAATCGACAGTTAAGGTACATATGAAGAGTTTGTTGAAAAAGCTGCAAGTGCCTTCTCGTACCGCAGCAACCGTTCTTTATTTAGAACGTTATGGAGACATGAAGTAGGGCTTGTTCCTTTGAAGTAATACTATTTAAAGCCGTGCTGTTTCAAGATCTTGTGACATTTTTAGTGTCATGCTCCAATAGATAGAATTTTGAATTGTCTAAAATAATATGACGTAAAAAAGGCGCTGAATTTATTAAGTTCAGCGCCTTTTTGTTAGGGCATTTTATATCGGCATCTCTATCTTAGCTTGTATCAGTCTAGATAGAGTTTTTCTTAAAGTTAAGCTGCCATTGGAACCAATACCAGCGTACCAAAGATAACCGTGATAAGACCACAGATTACTGGAACAGAAGTACGTTTTACAACTTCAAACGGGCTGATTTTACCCATACCCGATGTCGCAACAATTACGCCAGATACTGGAGAAATGGTACGGCCTAAGTTAGATGCTTGAAGCATAGGGATGATTAGGAACGCTGGGTTCAAGCCCATTTTCGCCGCTAGTGATGGAGCCAGTTCTACGAATGCATAGAAAGGCGCGTTACCAGAACCTGTCGCGATAGCTGCAGCAACCGTTAAACCTGTTAGGATAAGCATCAATGCGATACCGCCTGCGCCTGCAGATTCAGCAAGACCGATTAGGTTATCAATCGCACCGATAGACATTAGACCTTGAGCAAATACGCCCGCCGCAACCAACAACATTACCACGCCTTTGAACGCGTCAGCCATGCCTTGGTAGCAAGAATCTAAGTCTTCTAATGTTTTCTCGCCGTCAAACTTCTTAACAACGTAATCGATAACTGCGCCCACGAAGATAGAACCTACAACAATGGTGTAGATATCAAGTGAAAGCCCTGGAATCGTGCGGCCGTTGAATAGGAAAACGCCGATGATAGGTAGGAATGGCAGTGCAGCGTAGAAAGCCGGTGCTGTTGTTTCGATTTCAGAAACGTCTACTTTTTCCATTGGCGTGTTTTCTTTTTTATCTAGGTATTTGTTCCAGAAGAAAGCCGCGCCAGCCATCACGATGATTGCACAGATAGAAACAGGCAATACTGTTTGAACAGCAAACACATCAAGAGACATGCCTGATTTTTCAGCTGCGATAACCACATCACCAGAGGTTGGTGAAAGAATGATTGCTGCAGGTGATGCACAAACGGCAACCGCTGCTGGGCGTGAAATACCCATCGCCGTCATCATTGGGAATAGTGTCGCCATCAGTAACACACCAAGGCCTGTTGCAGAACTTACTGCTAGAGACATTAGACACGCTACGATGTAAGCCGCAACAAGAAGTACATATGGAGATTTGATAGCAGCAAGCGGTTTAGAGAACTGTTTCACTACTACGTTGTTAGCACCAATGTGCGTCATATAAGAAGCAAAACCACAAAGAAGCATGATTTGCATGCCTAGGCCGCCCCCACGGTACTGAAGCATGTACTTAACAAATTCTAGTGAGTCGGTAACCATGTTACCTGTTGAGGCGACTTTAGCAGGTAAGACTGTGTGACCAATAAGGCCAGTAATAAGAAGTAGGGCAAGGCCAGCAGTTAGTAAGACGCCTGCCGCTTTATAACCTTTCACAATAAAGTAACCAACAGCGATGGTAATTACTAATCCGATCAAGAGCTCTAACATAGAAATCTCCACAAAGTTTAAAAAATATAAGAAAGTGTTTCAGAATATGACAATGAATGTACAGAAAACTGCACTGTGGCACGAGGCATAGTTGAGGTTGGTATGATCTAAGACAAACATTTTTTTCGATGTTAATTGTGGTTGTAAATATTGATTAACCACTGTTGTTTGGATGTTAATAAACAAATTTTGTGACTCCCTAGAATATAACTTGGATCACCTTTGCTTGTTTTAGTTTCATATGACAGGAAGGGTTGGATAACTTTAGCCGTTGATGTGCAAATGGTGATAATAGCGAGAAAATAGAGTTATATGGGGCAAGAGACGAACGGGCGATTTGATGTGGGGAGCACAATCAAAGTGTTACAGCCTTATGATGTTTTAGAGTGGTTTTAATGCTATCGAGCACTTCGCGTTGAAGCCTGGAGGGAGATTTAATTCTCGGTGATCAAATCACACAACGCGTATCTGGTGTGTGATTTGGTATTAAAGGTAAAAGAAGCTCTAAGTGTGGAAGAGCTTTTTTGGTGCATTCGTTTAGGTAAACCAAAGCCTATAGTATTGCTTACCTTTGGCGTCTTGCGACCAAAGTAAATCGGTAATCGTTAGACGTGAAGTAGTTACGGCTGTATTCAAACACCGTGTTATTGGCAAGGTAACCACGAGTACGTTTTTCAATGATAGGCTGAGCTGGGTCAATACCTAGCTGTTTCGCAACATCTTCAGGCGGAAGAATCGGCACCAATTCTTGCTCACTTCTATCAATCACCATGCCTTTGGTGTTCTCAATAAAGTCGTACTTTGATGTCTGCATCACTTGATAGGTGAGATCTGGGAATAGGGCAACAGGTAACCAAGTTTCTTCAACCGTGATTGGATTGTTGTCTATGAAACGAACACGCTTTACGTAGAAAACCAATTCGCCTTCTTTGATATCTAAATGCTCAGACATCGCCAAAGAACACGGCTTCATTTCAAAGGCCAGAACGTCACTGTGTGTAACCACATCCAAATGCGCCCATTTTTCTTGAAAGCTCGACTGTTTGTAGATGTCGTAATTGATCTTGTTCTCTTTGACGTAAGTGCCGCTGCCTTGAACGCTTTCAAGCTCATCGTTTTCGATCAGTAGTTTCAGCGCTTGTCTAACCGTTACACGGCTTACCGAGAATACTTCACGCAATTGCGCTTCTGTTGGGAGTGCTTCTCCAACTTTATATTCTCCAGAACTGATTTTTTCTCTTATTGCACCTGCGATTTGGCGATACATCGGGAGTCTTGCCATTTTTGCCTCATTTGTGCGCTAGAACAACTAGACTTTGATTAACAACCTGTACCTTAAATACGTAAATTTGCTCTATATAAGCCTTGCTTTAAAGGTTAGTGTGAGCGTCGTATCGGCGTTTTGTAGTACATATAATACAAATTAAACGATACATAACAAGCTTTCTTAAAGGAATTGCCAATACGATTTAAATACAAATTAAATACAAATATGTATTGGTGAGATCGTGATCACGGATTAAATGTCTTAAGGTTGTATTATTATTCTCGTCGACAGGGACGACTGTCGTACTAATCCGTGACTATGGGACAAAGGTTATGAAACTTACTACTCTAACGAATAAGTCGCTCGTAAATCTGCAAACTACGTTTAGCAGTCGAGAAGAAGCGATTTACGCACTTGCTGACCAACTGGATCAGCAAGGCAAACTGCATAACAAGCAAGAGTATCTTGATGCAGTATTTGCTCGTGAAGAGCAAGGCCCGACAGCGCTTGGCGAAGGCCTAGCAGTACCGCATGGCAAGACTGACGCGGTTAAAGAAGCTGGCTTCGCTGTAGCAACGCTTAAAGAAGACATGAAATGGAAAGGCTTGGATGAAGACGAAGATGTAAATCTTATCTTCCTAATTGCGATTCCAAATGCAGAAGCTGGTTCTACCCACATGCATCTGCTCACTGCATTGACAACTACATTGGTTGACGACGATGTTCGCGAAGCGGTATTAAAAGCGACAACGGCTGAAGAAATCTTTGCGCTTCTTGATGGCGACAATCAACAAGAAGAAAAACAAGACAACTTAGATACAAATGCACCGACAATTGTATGTGTTACTGCTTGCCCTGCAGGCATTGCTCATACTTATATGGCGGCAGAATATCTTGAAAAGGCGGGCAAAAAGCTTGGCTACAAGGTTTATGTTGAAAAGCAGGGCGCAAACGGTATTGAAGATCGCTTAACTGCGGAACAACTTAATAATGCTGTGGCGTGTGTTTTTGCTGCTGAAGTGGCGATTAAAGAATCTGAGCGCTTTAACGGCATTCCTCGTATTGAAACGCCAGTCGCAGAACCGATTAAACACGGTGAGCG
Organism: Vibrio sp. 10N.286.49.C3; assembly: GCF_041469545.1. Classification (NCBI taxonomy): domain Bacteria; kingdom Pseudomonadati; phylum Pseudomonadota; class Gammaproteobacteria; order Vibrionales; family Vibrionaceae; genus Vibrio; species Vibrio sp. 10N.286.49.C3. The sequence goes on along the minus strand of NZ_JBFRKT010000001.1, from coordinate 7,344 downwards.
CATTTTAAACGAAGCGATCGAAGAGTCGAGAAAAGGCAACGGTGCAGAGCGTAAAGTAGCTACTGATGATAAACCGAAGAAACTGCCACTGAAAACTGAGCTCAAACAAGCACTGCTTTCTGGTATTTCTTACGCGGTTCCTCTTATTGTTGCTGGTGGTACTGTTCTTGCGGTTGCTGTTCTTATCGCGCAAATTTTTGACCTGCAAGAGCTCTACGCAACAAAAGATTCTTGGCTATGGATGTATCGCAAACTAGGTGGCGGCCTACTGGGTACATTGATGGTGCCAGTATTGGCGGCTTACACAGCTTACTCATTAGCAGACAAACCCGCACTTGGTCCTGGCTTTGCCGCGGGTATTGCAGCAAACATCATTGGCTCTGGTTTCCTTGGCGGTGTTGTTGGCGGTTTGATTGCGGGTTACGTGATGCGTTGGGTGAAAGAGCATGTTCGCTTAGGCCCTGCGTTTAACGGCTTCCTTACTTTCTACCTTTATCCAGTGATCGGTACTTTGGTGGCAGGTAGCTTGATGCTATTTGTTATAGGTAAACCTGTAGCGTTCCTAAACCAAGGTCTAACGGACTGGTTGAACGGTATGTCTGGCACCAATGCGCTGTTATTGGGTGCGATTCTTGGTCTGTTTGTATCATTCGACTTAGGTGGTCCGGTAAACAAAGCCGCTTACGCATTCTGTTTAGGTGCAATGGCGAACGGTGTTTATGGCCCATACGCAATCTTTGGTTCAGTAAAAATGGTATCAGCGTTCACCGTAACGGCTTCAACCATGATTGCTCCACGCCTATTTAAAGACTTTGAGATTGAAACCGGTAAATCTACATGGCTACTTGGCCTAGCGGGTATTACCGAAGGTGCGATCCCAATGGCGATTGAAGATCCAATCCGTGTAATCGGCTCATTCTTACTAGGATCAGTGGTTACAGGTGCGATGGTTGGTGCGGCAGGTATTGGTCTATCGACTCCGGGTGCAGGTATCTTCTCTATCTTCTTGTTACACGATTCAGGTTTGGGCGCATTCTCTGCTGCTGCAATCTGGTTCGGTGCTGCGATTGTCGGCACAGTGATTTCAACTGTTACTCTTCTGATATGGCGTGGTCATGCTGTAAAAAAGGGTAAGTTTGAAGCAAGTACTGCAACACAGAACTAACTGAATTTTGAGCTCACTTATAGCTCGTAAGTAAAAACACCATATAAAAAATAACGAACAACTTGGCTGTCCTAAATACCTGTGCTCCTAACGGTTTTATTCACACAGATTCTGGGCGTGGTTTTCTGCACCCTAAATTTAGTGGCAGCCAATTTCAACCCCTTGAAAAACTTTAATTTAGTCGTATTTGAGTGCGAATTTTAGATTTACTCGAAACGACACATTTAGGTAAATGATTATGACTACATCACGCGTACATATTACTCCACACATGCACTGGGATCGTGAATGGTATTTCACAACAGAAGAGTCTCGTATTCTTCTAGTGAACAACATGGAAGAAATCATGAACCGCCTGGAGAGTGATCCAGAATACAAATACTACGTTCTAGATGGTCAAACAGCCGTTCTAGAAGATTACTTCGCAATCAAACCAGAGAACACAGAACGCGTAAGAGCATTGGTTGAAGCGGGCAAGCTAATTATTGGCCCTTGGTATTCTCAAACCGACACAATGCAAGTTTCTGGTGAGTCAATTGTACGTAACATGATGTATGGCATTCGCGACTGCATGAAATTTGGCGATGCAATGAAGATCGGTTACCTACCAGATTCATTCAGCATGAGCTCTCAGCTACCGATGATCTACAACGGCTTCGATATCACGCGTGCAATGTTCTGGCGTGGTTGTTCAGAGCGTCACGGCACCAACAAAACAGAATTCTTATGGCAGTCAAACGACGGCAGTGAAGTAACGGCACAAGTGCTTCCGCTGGGTTACGCGATTGGCAAATACCTTCCTCAAGATGAAGAAGGCTTGCGTGCTCGTTTAGATAAGTACTTCCCAGTGCTAGAAAAGCCATCGGTGACTAAAGATATCTTGCTGCCGAATGGCCATGACCAAATGCCGATTCAAAAAGACATCTTTGAAGTAATGGACAAACTTCGCGAAATCTACCCAGATCGCGAATTCTCAATGAGCCGCTTTGAAGAAGTATTCGAAAAAGTAGAAGCAGCACGCGACCAACTCGACACAATTGAAGGCGAATTCAACGACGGTAAATACATGCGTGTTCACCGTACTATTTCGTCTACGCGTATGGACATCAAACTGATCCATGCAGAAATCGAAAACAAGATTGTAAATATCTTAGAACCGCTAGCATCTATCGCTTGGACATTAGGCTTTGAATACCACCACGGTTTGATTGAGAAAATGTGGAAGGAGAGCATGAAGAACCACGCTCATGACTCGATTGGCTGCTGCTGTTCTGACAAGGTTCACGCTGAGATCCTAAACCGTTACATCCTTGCGGACGACATGGCGACCAACCTGATTCATTTCTACAAGCGTAAGATTGTTGACCACATGCCGGATCGAGAAGGTTGCGACAAACTGGCGATGTTTAACCTTTCTCCATACGAGCGTGAAGAAGTGGTGAACACAACCATTACTATCCGTGCTCAAGAATTTTCAATCTTTGATGAAAACGAAAACCCAGTTGAGTACTTCATCCAAGACAAGCGCCAAATTGACCCAGGTAAAGTAGACCGCCAAATCGTTCACTACGGTAACTACGACCCGTTCATGGAGTTTGATATTCAAATCAAACGCACTGTTCCAGCTATGGGCTTCACCACGTTACATATCCAAGGTAACGAGAAGGGCGCTGTAAAAGTTGCCGAGCAAAAGGACTACCTATTAGAAAACGAGTACTACCGAATCAATGTAAACGACAACGGTACTCTGACTATTTTCGATAAAGAGACAGAGCAAGTATTCGACCAAGTCCTTCGTTTAGAAGACGGTTCTGATGACGGCGATGAGTACGATTACTCTCCATCTCGTCAAGAGTGGTTACTGTACTCAGATGAATTCCCAGTCGAAACATCGATTGATCACCAAGGCTTCCAATCGGTAGCGAACATCGCTTTCCGCATGAACGTGCCTGCCAACCTTACAGAGCGTGAAGAACGTACGGGTCAAAACGGATTCGTTGAAGCGCAATGCCAAGTGGTATTGAAGCAAGGTTCTCGCCGCATTGAAGTACGCATGGAACTAGACAACCAAGCCGACGACCACCGTGTACGTGTGCTAGTACCAACGCCATTCGTTTCTGAAACTGTGGTTGCAGATAACCAGTTCGGTTGTATTACTCGACCAACCAATGACCCTGCTATGGCGGTTTGGGAAGAAGAGAAGTGGAAAGAAGCGCCAGTTCCTGTGTATCAGTTAATGAACTTTGCTGCGTTAGAAAACGGTAACGCGGGCATGGCAATCATGTCGAATGGTCTACGTGAATTTGAAGTGATTGCATCTCAAGGTGACGAAAACCGAGATACCTTCGCACTGACACTATTTCGTGGTATCGGTGTGTTGGGTAAAGAAGAGCTATTGCTTCGTCCGGGTCGTCCTTCAGGTATCAAGATCCCGACCCCTGATTCACAAGTGCGCGGCAAGCTAGTGTGTGAATTCACGCTGTGTGGCTTCTCTGGCAACCATATTGACGCCAACATCATGGCGCAAGCACGTGACAATGTCACTCAAATCGAATGCTACAACAAGATCCCTTACAACGCGATGAAGCTAAACGTAGGTGAGCAGAACCTACCGTTGAGTTTTAGCCTTTTGTCTAAGCAACAATCAGGCGCTGTGCTGAGTGTGCTGAAGAAAGCGGAAGATGAAGATGCGTTGATCATGCGTGTCTACAACCCGGCAGAAACAGGTTCAGTGTCAGATTCAATCTCCTTCACTCAAACCGTTTCGAGTTGGAAAGAGACAAGCATGGACGAGCGAGTACGCGAAGGTGATGTAGCATCTGAAGACTTCGGCCAGTTGGCATCTTGCCAAGCAAAAACATTCCAAATCAAATTCTAATTTCAATCACCCGCTCACCTTGGTGAGCGGGAATGGTGAACGACAATGAAAATTGTAATTGCCCCCGATTCATTTAAAGAATCACTCGACGCTCATCAAGTTGCGTCTTGTATTGAGCGTGGGTTTGCTGATGTTTTCCCTTATGCAGAGTTCGTCAAACTGCCTCTCGCTGATGGTGGTGAAGGCACAGTAGACGTGTTGCTAGAGGCTCTCAATGGTAAGAAAAAACGGCTGCAAACGACGGATCCAATCGGACGTGAATGTACGGCTTATTGGGCTTCACTTGAACAACAGGTTGATGGCAAAAACGTAAACACTGCCTTGGTAGAGTTTGCCCAAGCATCGGGTTTAGATCGACTAACCATAGAAGAAAGATCACCTCTTACAGCATCATCTTACGGCACAGGGTTGCTGATTAGAGATGCGCTAAATAAAGGCGTGGAACAAATCATCATTGGTCTGGGCGGTAGTGCCACCAATGACGCAGGTGCTGGCATCTTACAAGCGTTGGGAGGCAAGTTATTAGACAAGCAAGGCAACGAGCTATCTGGTGGCGGTGCCGAATTAAGTCAGCTAGCAAGCATCGATCTTGATGGGCTGCACCCGAGATGTAAAGAAGTCACGTTCGTGGTCGCGTGTGATGTAAATAATCCACTGTGTGGCGAAAGCGGAGCAAGTGCTGTGTTTGGTCCGCAGAAGGGAGCATCAAAAGCTCAAGTTGAACAACTTGATACTGCGATCGGACACTTTGCCGATATCGCTCAAGCGCGTACGGGTATTAATCATCGAGACACAGCTGGTTTTGGTGCGGCTGGTGGTACACCACTGGGGTTAAGTCTGGCATTCAATATCCAAATTAAAGCGGGTATTGAGATGGTACTAGATGCTTTGGATGCAGATAAGGTTCTTGAAGGTGCTTCACTGGTCTTGACCGGAGAGGGACAGATGGACAACCAAACCCTGCAAGGTAAAACACCTTTCGGTATCGCTCAGCGAGCTCAAAAGCTGAATATTCCAACGATAGGAATTGCTGGCTCTTTGGGGCAAGACGTTGAAAAGCTTTACGGTTCAATGTCTAGCTTATTTGGAACTGTACGTTCACCTCAGTCTTTAGACCAAGTTTTATTAGAAGCGAATCAAAACCTGACTCGTACTGCCCGTAATATCGCCGCCACGCTCAAGCTTGGCAGCCAGATTTTTAATGAGAAGTAATTATGTCTCTATTTAAACTCGACAACGTTATTCAAAACTACGCGTGGGGAAGCAAAGACTCCATTAACCAACTGTTTGGTATTGTGAACCCAAACCAAGAACCTCAAGCAGAGATTTGGATGGGTGCTCATCCAAATGGTTGCTCAAAAGTAGGCGATACCGGTGAGCCGCTTTCTCACATGATTGATGAAAATAGAATTGATGTCTTAGGTGGGTACACGGCGGCACGTTTCGGTGAACTCCCTTTCCTGTTTAAGGTGTTAGCCGCTGAAACACCGTTGTCGATTCAGGTTCATCCGAATAAGCGCAAATCTGAATTAGGCTTTGAGCGAGAGAATGCACTTGGTATCCCTTTGAATGCGTCAAATCGTAATTACAAAGATCCAAACCACAAGCCTGAGTTGGTTTATGCGTTGACCTTCTACAAAGCGATGAATGGCTTTCGTCCAATCGACGATATTATTGCCTTGTTCGAAGAAGCGGATATTCCTTCGTTAGCGATTGAGCTTGATGTACTTAAAGCCAATGCCGACAGTGATTCTCTGAAGTCTTTCTTTAGCGCCATTATGTCTCTTGAAGGTGACCGTAAAGCGTCTGCGCTTAATGAGCTTTATGCTGCACATGCGCGACCAGCTAAAACGGTCATGGGGCGTGAAGCTCTGCAATACAGCATTGAATTCAAGCAGCATTATCCAGGTGATATTGGTTTGTTTGCACCATTGATGCTTAACACAGTTGAACTGGCGCCGGGTGAAGCGATGTTCCTATTCGCAGAAACCCCACATGCTTATGTTCAAGGTACGGGTTTAGAGATTATGGCAAACTCAGACAATGTGCTTCGTGCCGGTCTCACCCCCAAGTACATAGACGTTCCTGAGCTTATCGATAACACGATCTTTGAGCCGATTAAGCCAGAAGATATTCGCCTTAAGCCTGTATTGAAAGAGGGCAAGATGAGCTATCCGATTCCTGTGGATGACTTTGGCTTTGATATCTTATCTGCGACTGATGAGAGCAAGTCACAGTATCTACGTAGCGCGGAGATCTTGTTCTGTGTGGAAGGAGAGGCGACCGTCACTTCAGAAGGACGGTCAGTTTCTCTTAAACCCGGAGAATCGGTCTTTGTAAGTAGTAATTCAAGTGTTTACCAATATCAAGGGAATGGCATTTTGGCTCGTGCTTTTAACTAGTGCCCCCGTGCTAGCGATCAGCAAAAGAAATGTCAGAGTGCCACTGTAAAGTGGTACTCAATATTGGATTGATGGTTGTTATACCAATCACAGTAAGTAAGTGATCAGAAATAGCGCAGGAAAAAGACTTGAGAACAAGGCAGAATTTTTCGATAAGTAGTTATTCTACAATCAAAAATTCTAACGCAGTTATCAAGTTTTTGAACCAGCTAGGCTGACAGTTATTTACTACGATTGGTATTATCTATCTGTCTTTGACAGTCATGATTATTGACCATACCCGCTACTCTTGCGGGTTTTTTTATAAGTAGAATGAGCAGATATAAGTGTGTACAAAAGATAAACCCTGCGATCAGAGCAGGGCTTTTATTGAATCAGTACTGAGTGACTGGTTAGGCAATGTGCGTCATTTTATTAAGCACAAAGGTTTCGATACAGTCTTCAGTCGCAGCCATGTACTCAGCGATGTGTTGGCTCGCTAAGTGTTTCTCTAGGTGAGCTTCAGACTCCCAGTTCTCATGAAAAACGAAGTGAGCAGGGTTACTGTTATCTTGGTGTAAGTCGTAGTTTATACAACCGTCTTCAACACGGGTTCTATCGATCAATTTAATCATCTCTGATTTAACTAACTCAATCTTATCTTCTTTAGAGACGATTGTTGCAATAATAGTCAGTTTGCTCATTTTCAATTCCTTAGGTCTAAACTCAGTAAGTTAAAGTAATATAAGTATAAATTCAGATTGAAGAAAGAGTTCTGAAATCCAATAACTATGGTTCTTGAAGCCCATAATTTAGACTTGAGAGTATTTGGCTAATGGCTAATGGCTAATGGCTAATGGCAAATAGGTTACGCTCATAAAAAAGCCCTCATAGTAATATGATAATGCCGATCGTTTAAG